>NZ_CP100002.1 GCF_024138165.1 Halorussus vallis
GGCGGGGCTTCGTCGGATCGGTTATACTGCTCGGGTTCGTTCTAATGGGCACGGTCGGCATCTACGTCGTTCCCAGGCCGACCGTGATGGAAGGGCCGATCTTCGTTCCTCCGTTCACGGACTGGGATTTCCCGCTTGGGACCGGCGTCATGGGTGAGTCGTTGTTCAAGCAGGTCGTCCACGCAACTCCTGCGATGTTGCAGATGATCACTGCCGGTGCGTTGCTCTCGGTCGTCCTCGGGACCGTCATCGGAACCGTCGCGGGCTATCGCGGGGGCCGCACCGATTCGGTGTTGATGATGCTGACCGACACCGTCCTCACGATTCCAGGACTGGTGTTGATCATCGTGCTGGCGACCATCTATCAGCCGGAGAATCCATTCGTGGTCGGACTCATCCTCGGAATCGACAACTGGCCGCGACTGGCTCGTACCATCCGCTCGCAGGTGTTGAGCATCCGGGAGGAGGCGTTCACCGAGGCGTCGCGTATCATGGGACTATCTGACGTTCACATCCTTCGTCGGGACGTCGTCTCGAACCTGATGCCGTACATCTCGGTGAACTTCGCCAATAGCGCACGCAGAATCATCTTCGAATCGGTCGCGCTGTACTTCCTCGGCATCCTGCCACAGTCACAGCTGAACTGGGGCGTGATGATGGACGACGCCTACACTAATGCGAACCTGACGAATCTGAACCAGATCCACTGGTTGCTCGTCCCAATGGCGCTCATCATCCTCCTCTCGCTCGGCTTCATCCTACTCGCACAGGGACTTGACCGCGTCTTCAACGTCCGACTGCGCGCCCGCCACGAAAAGTCGGCGAGCGGAGGTGAGACATCGTGAGTACCGGCCACTCCTCAAACGGCGTTGCGACATCATTGCTGCTGGCGATTCGTAAGTCGTTCCTCGCCTTCGTCACGACGATCGGCGTCGTCTGTTGTCTGCTCGCCGCCCTACTGTCGGAGTACGTCTTCGTCGGACTGTTCAACGGCGTCCTCGCCGGAATGTTTGCCGTCTGGGGTGTGAGCGCATTCATCTACGCCGTCCTGGGCCACCTCGGACTGCGACTTATCGGCTACCACTGACAACCAATGATACGACACACTACATCCAAGTACATGTCCGCTCTCGACACCATCACCAGCTTCGACACTCCCTCGACCCGACCGTCTCAGCACGTCGACCACCACCGGCCTGTGAAACCCATTGACCGCCACAAATCCGTTGATTGGACCGACCGCCGCGAGTCCACCGTTTGGACCGAACGACACCGGTCTACTGGCCGATGCCGAGGAGGATGCGACGGATGGTAAGTTCGATGGAGGGTGAACGCCGACCCACGGCGAACGCTACCGACGAGCAAACCGACGCAGACGTCATACTGGAGGTTCGAGACGCGAGCGTCTCGTTCAACACTAACGACGCCGATTCTCGCGTCCTCCGTGACGTGGACCTCGACGTTCGTGCCGGCGAAGCACTCGGCGTCGTCGGCGAGAGCGGGTCGGGTAAATCGATGCTCGCCTCCGCGATGCTGGACGCCGTCGTCTCGCCGGGTCAGGCGAGCGGTGAGGTCATCTACCATCCGCCGGACGGGGAGTCCGTCGATATCCTCTCGCTCGCGGGAAGAACTGACGGCGCTCCGCTGGAACGAGATCTCGTTCGTCATCCAGGGTGCCCAGAGCGCGTTCAACCCAACGATGATAATCGGTGACCACTTCGAGGAGACGCTTCGCGCTCACGGCGCGAACGTCGAGGAAGGGATGGAACACGCCCGCGAACTGCTGGCCGACCTCTATCTGCCGGCAGAGCAGGTGTTGGAGTCGCATCCGTACGAGCTGTCCGGCGGCATGAAACAGCGCGCGCTCATCGCGCTCGGACTCGTCCTCGAACCGAACGTCGTCGTGATGGACGAACCGACGGCCGCGCTCGACCTCCTCATGCAGCGGTCCATCGTCAGCATGCTGGAGAACCTCCAAGAGAAGTACAACCTGACGCTGGTGTTCGTCACCCACGACCTCCCGCTGGTCGCGGACCTCGCCGACCGGTTGGCCGTGATGTACGCCTTCGACCTCGTCGAACTCGGCCCGACGGACGAGCTCATCGAACGTGCCGGCCACCCCTACACGCGCGCCCTGCTCAACGCCGTGCCGAACATCTCCGACCGGTCGATGAACCTGGAGGGCATTGAGGGGTCCAGCCCCAACCCCGCCGCAGTCCCCGCCGGCTGTTCGTTCCACGCCCGGTGTCCGCTGGCAGACGAAACGTGCAAAGCGAACGACCCGTCCATGCACGACGTGAGCGCCGACCGCCCGAACGACCACACAGCCGCCTGCTTCTACTGGGAGGCCGCCCGCGAGAAAATTCCGTTGACGCTCGACGACGCGGAGGATCCAATCGACCGTGAGTACGATGGGGGTTCCGGAGGTGTGCCTCGATGAGCCACACGGCCAACGAACCGTTGCTTTCGATTCGGGACGTGAGCGTCCACTTCGAGAAGAAGCGTCTGTTCGGCCTTGCCGGGTCCGAAACCGTCCACGCCGTCGACGATGTGAGCCTCGACATCTACGAGAACGACGTCGTCGCGCTCGTCGGGGAGTCCGGTTGCGGGAAGACGACGCTCGGAAAAACGGCCATCGGCATCCAGCGACCGACCGGGGGCGAGGTGCGTTACCGCGGTCAAGATCTCTGGGAGGCCAAGGATTCGGACGGCCTTCTCGGCCACCGAGGGGACCAAACGTACTCGTGGGCGGAGATTCGACGGTCACTTCAAATGATTCATCAGGACCCCGGCAGTTCGCTGAACTCGAACTACACCATCGAGTCGACACTCTCGGCGCCGCTGGAGAAGTGGCAACCCGATATGAGCGAGGCCGACCGCCGCGTCCGCATCTACGGCCTCCTCGAATACGTCGGCATGACGCCGGCGGAAGAGTACGCCGGTCGGTATCCACACCAACTGTCCGGCGGTGAGCAACAGCGCGTCGCGCTCGTCCGGGCGCTGTTGATGAACCCGGACCTCATCCTCGCCGACGAAGCCATCAGCGCGCTCGACGTGTCGCTCCGCGCGGAGATGATGGACCTGATGCTCGAACTGCAAGAACAGTTCAACACCTCCTACCTGTTCATCTCGCACAACCTCGCCAACGCGAAACACCTCACCCAACGCGCTGGCGGCCGCATCGGCATCATGTACCTCGGCGAACTTGTCGAAATCGGGACGCCGGAACAGATAATCCACGACCCACAACACCCCTACACGAAGGTGTTGCTGTGGGCAACTTCGGACCTCCGGAACCGCTCGGACGGCGTCTCGACGCCGCCGGTGCGGTCGCTCGACATCCCCGAACCGACCGACCCGCCCTCGGGATGTCGGTTCCACACGCGTTGTCTCGAAGCACGGGAGGCCTGCACGCGCGAGTGCCCGTCGCTCGAAGACCACGACGGCGACGGCCGACGGACCGCTTGCTTCCGCGCGGAACCGGACCACGAGTATTGGGAGAGCGAACCGCTCGGCGGTGAGGGGACGCGAGAAGAAGGTGGGTCCGACGACGCGAGCAGACGCGAGACGGCCGGAAGCGACTAAGTTCCCGATTTTAGTCAGTCGACCCGGTACCGTTCGACCTTGTCCTCGTCCACTTCGACGCCGAGGCCCGGCCCGTCCGGCACTGGCAACGCACCGTCTTCGACCTCGAACGGGTCCTCGATGACGTAGTCGTTCCACCCGTAGTAGACGCTGTCAGGCGGCAGATTGATGCCGGGCGTGCTCGCGACCGTGTGGAGCATCGCCGCGGTCTTGACGCCGAGGTCGAACCCGCAGTGGTGGGAGACCGAGACGCCCGCGTTGGCGGCCATCGCGACCTGCTCGCGGACGCGAAGGATGCCACCTGCGGGGACTAGATCGACGACGGCGACGTCGATGGCGTCGGCCTGTAGGAGGTATCTGAGGTTTCGCGGAAAGTACGTGTCCTCGTTGACCGCTATCGGCGTCCGGACGCGGTCCCGGAGCGAGGCGTACGCGCCGTAGGTGTCGATGCGGACCGGTTGTTCGAGATACTGGAGCAGGATGCCAGCCTCTTCGAGTCGGGTGGCGACCCTGACCGCGTCCTCGAACGACCACCCCTGGTTGGGATCAAGTCTGAACTCCAGTTGGCCATCCGCTTCGTCGTGCATTGCGCGGATGCGCGCCACGTCCTCGCGCCAGTCGGGACCGGCCTTCGTCTTCAACGTCGAGAACCCGTGTTCGACGGCCCGTCGGGCGTACGTGCGAGACTCCTCGGGTCCGAGGATGCCGAGACACGTGGCGATCTCTACCCGGTCACGAGTCTTCCCGCCGAGCAATCGGTGGACGGGTTGGCCGACCGACTTGCCGAACGCGTCCCAGAGGGCAGTCTCGACGGCGCCGAGGAACGGTCGCACCTTCACGTACGGGAAGTAGAACGACTCGACGAAGTCGCGTATCTCACCGACCTCCCGGCCGACGAGTTCGGGGGCGACGACGTCGTCCATCACGGCCTTCGTCACGGCGGCTGACTTCATGCCCACGAGCATCTCACCCCACCCGGTCACGCCGTCGTCGGTGTCGACTCTGACGAGCATCCGTGTGACAGAGGTAACTTCATCGTGGTTGCTCACGTACGGTGCGAGACCGAGGTCCGATTCGAGCGGCTTGACGCCCATCTCTACCGGGATGGCGTCGACGTTCGTAATCGACATACCTTCCCCTTGGTGTCCACCTACAAATAATTCCGTACCCGAATCAGTGAACGTCCGCGTGGCGGCGAAGAGACGTTCGGTTCGTAGATTTTATACTGCCGCCGGGTGTCCCGAAAATCATGCCAACCGAGACGCTGCACGTTCTCGTCGTCGGTGCTCATCCCGACGACTGCGACCTCAAAGCAGGCGGAATCGCCTGCAAGTACGCCGACCGGGGCCACAAGGTGCTGTTCGTCTCGACGACGAACGGCGAGGCGGGCCACCACGAACTCGCAGGAAGGCAACTCGTCGAACGTCGCCACGCGGAGGCCGAGGCGTCGGCGGCCGTCGCCGGCGTCGAGTTCGAGATGTTCGACGTTCCCGACGGCCGTCTCCGACCGTCGCTGGAGAACCGCGACCGACTCGTCCGCCGGATTCGGGAGTTCCGACCCGACCTCGTGCTGACCCACCGGCCGAACGACTATCACCCGGACCATCGGTACACGTCCCGACTCGTGCGGGACGCCGCCTACCTCGTCGCGGTACCGAACGTCTGCCCGGCGACGCCCGCGCTCGACCGGAACCCGGTCTTCGCGTATTTGAGCGACACGTTCGAGCGACCGTACCCCTTCTCGCCGGACGTGGTCGTGGACATCGACGACGTTGCGGGACGGAAATTCGAGATGCTGGACTGCCACGAGTCGCAGATGTACGAGTGGCTACCCTCCGTCGAGGGCACGTTGGAGGCGGTTCCCGACGACCCCGACGAGCGATTCGAGTGGCTTCGAGGCGGCGGCCTCCCCCACGTCGAGGTACTCGCAGACGTCTCGGACCGCTACCGAGACGCCCTCGTCGAGCGGTACGGCGCGTCCGGCGAGGACGTTCGCTACGCGGAGGCGTTCGAGGCGAGCGAGTACGGCCGAGCGCTCACCGACGAGGCGGCCGAGCGTCTGTTCCCGTTCTGACAGGGCAGTTCGCCAGTCGAGACGACGGATTGGAGCGAGAACTACTTCCAGAATAGCGGTACGACACACCGGAGATTGCAGCATACCCGTCGGATAGCGGTTCGCCAGCGCCCATAATCCCTATACTTATGCCCCCAGCGTTCGACCCCGCGGACGATGACGAGCATCCTCCTCGCCGGCGAGTCGTGGGTGACGGTACAGTTCGAAATCAAGGGCCGAAACGTCCTGCGGGATAGTCGGTACGGCGAGGCGGCCGACAGATTCGTCTCGACGCTCGAAGAGATCGGCGCGTCGGTGACGTATCAGCCGTGCCACGTCGTCGCGGAGTCGTTCCCCCGAACGAAATCGGACCTCAACGAGTACGACCTCGTGATTCTCAGCGACGTCGGCGCGGACACGCTCCAAATTACGGAACGGGTCGCCGACGGCGACACCGACGTCGACCGCTGTGCGCTACTCGCAGAGTGGGTCCGGGACGGCGGCGCGCTCGGCATGGTCGGCGGCTACATGAGTTTCGCGGGGAAAGGCGGCCAGGCCAGGTACGGAACAACGCGCATCGCGGACGTGTTGCCGGTCGAAATCACCACGGGCGACGACCGAGTGGAGACACCCGACGGCGCAACCCCCCAGAACGAGGGCGTGCCGGACGCCGACCTCCCCGCGAAGTGGCCCCACATCCTCGGCTACAACCGAACTACGGCAAAACCGGACGCCGAGGTCTGGGCGACGGTCCGGGATGACCCCTTCCTCACCATCGGCGACTACGGTGACGGCAGTACGTTCGCGTACGCCACCGACTGTGCGCCTCACTGGGCACCAGAGGGGCTGCTCTCGTGGAACCACCTCCCGACGCTCTGGAGCCGCATCCTCGACCGTGTAACGTAGCCGAATCGTTCCAACGAGACCGCGCGTCGGTCAGGGCAACTCCTCGAGGTAGGCGTCCCACACGGCCATCGGGTCCTCGCAAGCGATCTCCGAGATCGTCCGACAGCCGTCGTAGCCCCACATGAACACGCTGTCCGCGCCGAGGTCGAGCGCGGTTCGTGTCGCGGTGCGTACGTCGTCCGTGGCCGACTCGCCGGACAATCCAAAGCCCTGAATCCAGAGCTGGCTCCGCAGACCGTGGTCGTCAGCGACCGCGACCAGTTCCTCGCCGAAGCGCGCGACGTACTCGCCGGGGTCGGCGTCCTCGGCGAACGCCGCCCAGTAGGGATCGGTCGGCAGCACGTCGACGTGCTCGTTCTTCGCCAATTCTGCCCAGTCGCGCGGTCCGTGGTCGGCCGACTGGGTGGGCATGAGACAGACGGCGTTCGTCGCACCCTCGTTACGGGTTAGGGCCATCATCTCATCCAGGAAGTCGAGCATCGAGGTTTCGCGGAACCGCGAAACCTGTTCGGTTTCGGTCGCGGGCATCGGCTCGTCGTAGCGTTCGCGGTACCGCTCTTTGCAGTGGTCGCACCGACAGCACCAGACGTCGTCGGGGTAGCCGTCTTCGTACCAGTGGACGTTGTGCCAATGCGGTTCGTCCCAGAAGAGGACATCTGCGCCGAGTCCGGCGGCGTCTCGCGTCCACTCGCGCATGTATTCGCGGAACGTCGGAGCGTTGAAGCAGGCGGCCGGGACGCGATTGCCGGTGTTGAGTACCTGCCGGGAGTCTGGATTGTGGGCGACGAACCGGGAGTACTCCTCGCCGCCGAAGACGCCGCCGACCGCCCACGGGTTGACGTAGGTCGTCAATCCCCACTCGTCGCTTGCGGCCACGATGTCGGCCATCGACTCTCGGTAGAACGCTCGGTCCCGCTCGCTGAACGTGTGGAGGACGGCGTCAAGTCCGGCCTCGCGGAAGCGCTCTACGTCCGCCGTCGCGTGTTCGGGGTCCTGTACGCCGAAGTAGCTCGTGCCGGTTTCGATATCGGACATATCCGTGACGTGCTAGCGATGGTCGTTCGGATGCAATGAACGTACCGATACCCACGATAGAGAGCGCTTCCAAGCACAAACGACTCCAGAAAGACGACGATGAGCGCGAGCGCTCGGGGGGTTTCATTCCCCCGACGGTCGACTGGCTGGCGCGATTCCCAACAGTAGGTCGGTCGAAATCGGTCTCCGAACGTAAGTTCGAACGAATTCCGACGAGCGAACGCCGAACCTATTTACGGTCCGGCGCGCGAGACGTTCGTATGTCATCTCAGACGATCTACGAGGAGTTGGGCATCCCGCACGTCGTCAACGCGACGGGGACGAAGACGCGCATCGGCGGGAGCCGAATACGGCCGGAGGCCGTCGAGGCAATGGGTCGGGCGTCAGAGGCGTTCGTGCGGCTTTCGGACCTGCAGGCCAGAGCAAGCGAGTTAATCGCGGACGTGACCGGCGCGGACGCTGGCTACGTCGCGTCCGGTGCGGCGAGCGCGCTCGCGCTCGGCGCGGCCGCCTGCATCGCGGGCGACGATCTCGGCGCGATGGCCCGTCTGCCTGACACCGAAGGCGTCCCCGACGAGATCGTCATGCCGCGGACGCACCGGACGGGCTATGACCACGCGCTCCGCGGGGCTGGCGCGCGCATCGTCGACGTGGGGACCGACGACAAGCACCTCGGCACCGGCTCGCGGAACGTCGAACCCTGGGAAATCGAAGACGCTATCGGCGAGGATACCGCCGCGGTCGCCTACGTCGAAAAGTCCTACACCGAACCGCCGCTGGACGTGGTGTGCGACATCGCTCACAATCACGGCGTCCCGGTCATCGTGGACGCCGCCGCCGAGCTCCCGCCGACGAGCAACTTCGAGGCGTTCGTCGACGCCGGTGCGGACCTCGTCGCGTTCAGCGGCGGGAAGGCCATTCGCGGCCCCCAGACCACGGGAATACTCGCCGGACGGGGCGGCCTCGTCGAGTCGGCTGCCGCTCAGCACCTCGACATGCACGCCGCCGAGCAGGTGTGGGAACCGCCGCGAGAACTGGTCGATCCTGGTCGGTTCGGTGGCGTCCCGCGGCAGGGAATCGGTCGCCCGATGAAGGTCGGCAAGGAGGAACTCGTCGGTCTGATCCGCGCGCTCGAACTGTTCGTCGAGGAGGACCACGACGCGCTGGTCGAGGAGTGGCTCGACCGCGCACAGCGAATCGCCGCCGACCTCGACGAAGTCGCGGGCTTCGACACGTCGCTCACGGCCGACGACAAGACCGCCGTCGCTCCCGAGGTGGTCGTCTCGGTTAACGCCAAGGTCGCCGGCGTGTCGGCGACCGACATAGTCGGCGATCTCCGCCGCGAGGAACCGCGCGTGTTCGTCGGCGCGGACGCGCTTCCGGCAGGGAGTTCACGGTCAATCCGATGTGCCTCACCGACGAAGAAGCCGACTATGCCGTCGAACGTATCACCGCACAGGCCGAGGAGTAACAGCATCGGTTTCTTCTGACTTGATACGCTTCCAGTACAGCGGAGACGGTATGCCCGAAAAGACGAAGACGAAAGCGTCTCGATAGTAGAACGGAGTTACCGGCGACCCCGAACAGGGTCGCGCAGACAGCAGAGGGACTGCTGCACGAGACTTACGAAATCGGTTGTCCCGAGGAGAGTACGTACTCTCCTCGGACGCGGACGAGGACTGGGATAACTCTCTGCGACGCGGACTGAACTGGTACGCCGCGCTGGCGGACTCCAAGATTCCCGTCCCCGGAGCGGTGTCCAAGACCTCCGTTCGTTCGACAGAAGCAAGTACACTATCGACCCGGTCGAAAAGACGTAGCGTCCTTGATTCCTGACGACACAGTACGATTAGCGCCGACGAATACGAAATCGTCGACGAGTACGGCACCCACGAGTCGTCGACGACGCCAACGTGATTCGGTGGCGCTACACCGTGTCGAACTCCACGACGCTCTTGATTACGTCGTCGCCGGTTTCAAACGCTCGCTCGACCTCGTCGGGGTCGTGGACGTCGGTAACGAGCGCGTCGGCGAACCAATCGGGGAACGCAGCAAGCGACGCTTTGGCGGTTTCGTACTGCGCGACGTTCGAGTTGACGCTGCCGAGCAACGCCTTGTTCTGCAACACCATCTCTCGATGGACGCGGCCGCCGTTGATTTCGATACGCCCGTCCGATGGGATGCCGAGCAGCATGCCGACGCCATTCGGTGCGAGCGCCTCGACGGTTTCGAAGGCGTGTGGCGCGTAGCCGGTCGCTTCGTAGATGAAGTCCATCGGCTCGTTTGCGTCCGGCACCGTCGAGAGGGGCGTCTCGCGCGAATCGATATACGTTGCCCCGAGGCGTTCGATTATCTCGATTGTCGGGTCGGGGCGGTTTCGCCGCCCGAGACAGTAACAGCGCTCGAAGTCGTCACTTCCGGCCAGCATTGCAAGCGTCAACAGCCCCAGTGGGCCGTTGCCGAGGATGAGCGCCGACTCGGGGTCCCACTCGAACGCCGATCTGCTCGCGTAGGCGTGTTCGAGCGCCTTCTCGGAGTTCGAGATCGGTTCGATGAGGAACCCGGTCGTTGCGAAGTCGTCGGGGACGCCGACGAGGAACGCTTCGGGGGCGGTGAAGTACTCCGACATGTAGCCGTGCGCGCCGACGATTCCTCGCTCGACGTACGCGCCGTCGGGGGCCATGTCGGGTTCGCCCCGCTCGAAGTATTCGGCCGTCGGTTGCCCAACGGGCGGCCGCCGGACGGTCGGCACGACGAGGTCGCCTTCGTTGAAGTCGGTGTCGTTGGCGTCCTCAACGACTCCGACGGCCTCATGGCCGAGGATTTGATACGCCGAATCTGCGGGAAATCCGCCGTGGTTCCCGTCGACGACTTCGTGGTCGGTGCCGTCAATGCCGATTCGGAGCGTTCGAATTAGTGCTTCACCGGACCCGGGGGTCGGTTTCGGCACGTCGATGACACGTGGTTCGGACTCGTCGCGTCGGACCGCGATAGCTCTCATTGTTCTGTCACCTTGTACTCCTCACTCCTCGCTCCCACGTGCGGTCGCGATGACCTCTATCTCAACGCCAATATCGATGGGCAGGTCCTCTATCTGGACCGCGCTCCGGGCTGGATATGGCGGCGACATGTACTCAGCGTACACCTCGTTGATGGTGTCGTAGTCGTCCATATCCTGGACAAAGACGGTTGCTTTCACCACATCGTCAAGTGAGCAATCCGCCGCAGCGAGAACTGCGTCGATGTTTTCGAGCGTTCGTGCGGTCTGCTCTCCGATGTCCTCGCCGACGATCTCGCCCGATTCTGGGTCGACGGGTCCTTGCCCTGAGACGTAGATCCGGTCGCCGTCGCGGAGTGCTTGTGAAAACGGGCCGATGCTCGGCGGTGCGGCGTCGGTGCTAATTTTGTCCATCAGTCTCCTCCGAACGGGCGTCGCGGGCGGGAATGGCCATTTCGCCGTCATAATTACGGTGGCGAGACGATGAACTATCCGTTCGAACTGCTCCGCGCAGTATACGTACCGTCATCAACCGTGTCCTCATGCCGCTGAACTATAAAACCGCCCGACGTTAGCCGTAATTGACAGTATATGTAAATTACCTTCGGTGGACTTTTGTAGGTTACTGCATGGCCGTTCTCCTCCCGGCCGCGCTATTTGTCCATTCGTATGGATTTTGAACGACCGAATAGCGGAAACAATCGACAGAAAATGCCGAGACGTGATGAAGACGGCGGGCTTGGCGTTCAGTAGGCATAAAGCCATAGCTCAAGTGTAACGATACGTGTGGAGATATATAAACATCACTGATGGGGTGCTTTCGTCCTTGAACTCCGCGTAAACGTAGATTCCGTTTCTATCTCCTCAAGTACGCTGGTTCGAACGTTGCATTCGAACGCCGTGAGCACCTAGTCTAATCGTCGTCATGTACGTGGATTCTCGATTCAGATGGCAATCTAGGTGGTGCGACCCAGCACCGTCGTCCAGCGCGATTACCGAAGTCGAGGCCGGACAGAGCGTTCCTTCATCGACATCCATCTCGGCGACCGCAGTGTGTCCGTCTTCGTCGATGGGAAGCATCGAACCGGGTTCGCCGTGGTAATTCGCGACGAACACGAAACTACCGGTTAGCATCGACGCTACAGTGTCGGGGTTCTGCCCCACCGATCGCCCGACGGTAATTGCGGACTCAAGAATCGAGGGACTACGGCAGAAACCCCTATCGAAAACACTTACTAGTCCGGAAATCGGTTTTCTTCAAAGCTCTTCCAGACGAATACGTGGCCGGAGCCATCCCGCCACGAGCCTGTACAATTTTGTAGCCTCCCTCGAAAAGGGGACTCGATGACCGACCACGGCCACGAGGATATGCTCTGGCGCTCGGAGGCGGTTCGGCGCGTGCTGGACCTGCGGGCATCGGTCCGGGCCGACCGCTCCACCGAGTCGGTACCGCTCGACGCCACTGCCGGGCGAACGCTCGGCGAGGACGTCACCGCCGACGCCGACGCGCCCGAAACGAGCTGCGCGACGATGGACGGCTACGCATTCGACGCGACCGACGACTACCCGCTCGACGTCCACGATGAGGAGGTGTTCCCGGAGGACGACGGCGGGGCGCTGGAACCAGGCGAGGCCGTCGAAATCGCGACCGGCGCACCGCTCCCGCAGAACGCGAACGTCGTCCTCAAGCGCGAGGACGCGACCGTCGAGGACGGCCGACTCACTGGACCGGCCCTCGAACCGGGGACCTACGTCTATGAGCGGGGGAGCAACTACCGGGCCGGCGAGACGCTGTTCGAGGCGGGCGAGCGACTCGCTCCGCGAGACGCCGTCCTACTGGCCGACCTCGGCTACTCGGCGGTCGCCGTCTGCCGGCGTCTGTCGGCCGGCGTCCTCGCGACCGGCACCGAGATTCACACCGGCCGGACCGAGGACCTCGACTCGCCGATGCTCCAGGGCCTCGTCCGGTCGTGGGGGCACGAGGCCACCTACGAGGGCACCGTTCCGGACGACTACGACCGCGTGAAGGACCGAATCGAGGCGGTCGCCGAAGACCACGACATGGTCCTCACCACCGGCGGCACCAGCGTCGGACACAAGGACCACGTCGTCCGAGCGCTCGACGAACTCGGGGACGTCCTGTTCCACCGCGTGCGGGTGCGACCCGGCAAACCCATCGCGGTCGCCGAACTCCCCGACCAGGACGCCGTCGCGTTCGCCATCCCCGGCAAACCCGTCGGGGCGCACGCCGTCGCGACGCTGGTCGCGCGCCCGTTCTTCACTGGCGCTGGGACCGACCTCCCGGGCGTCGAGGCGACACTGTCGCGCGCGGTGACGCTCGGGCCGGACGGGTTCGAGTACGCTGTTCCGGTGTTGCTCGACGGGGGTGAGGCGACCCCGTACGGTCACGTCGACTCCCCGCTCCGGGTCTACGACGAACAGTTCGACCCGAGCGTGCTCTCGTCGAGTACGCGGGCGACCAGGGCCGACGGTATCGTCGTCACGACCGACGACCTCGCCGAGGGCGAGACGGTGACCGTGGTCCCGTACTCGGTGCTGGAGTGACGATGTCGACGCTTCCGCGCCGCGCCATCGCCGTGCTCGGAACCGGACTGTTCGGAATCGGTCTCTCTGTTGGCGGATACGGCGCTTACGTCTCGCTGCTCATCGACCGGGGCGTCTCGCCCGACGTCGCCGGACTCGGGATGTCGCTGTTCCTGCTCGGGCAGTTGGTCGTCGTCCTCCCGGCCGACCGACTCTCGCGGGTCGTCCCGGTCGGACGCGTCGCGGCGGCGGGACTCCTCCTCGGCGGCGTCGGCGCGGCGCTCGGCGGCGTCACCTCGCTGCCCGCCGTCCTGGCCTCGCGGAGTCTGCTCGGACTCGGACAGGGGACCGCGTTCGTCGCCAGCATGAAGCACGTCGGTCGGACCACGACGGGCGGCGACACCGCGACCGCGCAGGGGTTGCTCGGCGCGCTGTTCACGCTCGGGTTCGCCGCGGGGCTGGCGGCCACGCCGGTCGTCCTCGACCCGTTCGGGCCGACGCTCCCCGCGGTCGTCGCCGCCGCCGCGGTCGCGGTCGGCGGCGCGAGCGCGTTCCGACTGGGTTCGGTCGAGACGCGGCCGCCGCCCTCGCTCGGAACCTACCTCGACCCGTTCGTCTCGCCGACCGGCCTCGCGCTCGGACTGGGGAACATGGCCACGTTCGGGTTCCTGATGGTCGCCGCGACGTGGTACGCCGACGTGCTCGAACGCGCGCCCGCCTTCCCCGCGACGGCGGTTCTCGTCGGCTTCGCCCTCGCGACGGTCGTCGGGCGCGGGGTCGGCGGGTGGCTCTCGCGGCGCGTCGGCGAGCGAGCGACGGTCGAGTTCTCGCTGCTCGGACTCGCCGGACTCCTGGGCGCCATCGCCGCGGCGGTGGTCGCCGACGCCCCGCTCCTGCTGGCCGTCGCGCTCGTCGGCACCGGACTGGGGTTCGGCGTGCCGTTCGGCCCGCTGTTCGGCCTCGCGTTCTCGGAACTGGCCGACGACGCCGGCGCGACGCTGGTCGGAATGCTGGTCGTCGGGAACCTCGGGGCGCTGGTCTACCCCTGGCTCGTGGGACGGTTGCTCGCGAGCACCGCATCCTACGCCGCCGGTTTCGGTGTCATGGCTGCCTCGGTCGCCGGCGTCTGGTTGCTCTGGCGCGCGACCGTCGGGGGCCGGACGTCGGTCGCCGCGGCGACCGACGTCCGGTGAGTACCCGGAATCTCGGGTGACGGTTCGAGAATCTCTCGGCGAGTCGCCGGCCACCCGGCG
Organism: Halorussus vallis; assembly: GCF_024138165.1. Lineage (NCBI taxonomy): Archaea > Methanobacteriati > Methanobacteriota > Halobacteria > Halobacteriales > Haladaptataceae > Halorussus > Halorussus vallis. The sequence goes on from NZ_CP100002.1 coordinate 14,375, forward strand.
AATCGCAGGGCGACGGGCGCAAAGCAAAGTTTTTCCCTCCGCCTTACGGTGTATGCGCACGGATGTCAATGGGAGATCGGATACTAGACGGTGTGACGGTCGTGGACCTCACGACCTTCGTGACCGGCGGATTCTGCTCGCTCATGCTCGCCAACCAGGGCGCGGACGTGATCAAGGTGGAGCGTCCGGGTGCGGGCGACGACAATCGCCACTCCGGCCCGCCGTTCATCGACGGCGAATCGCCGTACTTCTGGACGGTCAACTACGGCAAGAAGAGCGTCGAACTGAACCTCAAGTCGGAGGCCGGCAAGGAGGCGCTGTACGACCTCGCGGGCGAGGCCGACGTCTTCCTCCAGAACTACCGACCGGGCACCGCCGAGAAGTTGGGCGTCGACTACGACCGCATCGCCGAGGAGAACCCCGAGATAATCTACTGCGCCATCTCGGCCTTCGGCCAGACGGGTCCCTGGAGCAAGCGCCCCGGCTACGACTTGTTGGTCCAGGGTATGAGCGGCATCATGAGCGTCACCGGCGAAGCCGACGGTCGCCCGGTGAAGGTCGGCCTGCCCCAGACCGACCTCATCACCGCGATGTGGGCGGCGTTCGGCGTGGTCAACGGCCTCTACAAGCGCGAGCGGACCGGCGAGGGCGAGTACATCGACCTCGGGATGCTCGACGCGACCCTGCCGTGGCTGACCAAGCAGGCCGGCAAGGTGTTCGCCGGCGAGTCGCCCTCCCGGATGGGGACGAAAGACCCCGTGCTCGCGCCCTACCAGACCTACGAGACCGAAAACGGCCACATCAACGTCGCCTGCCTGAACCAGAAGCTCTGGGGCGCGTTCTGCGCCGCCATCGACCGCCCGGACCTCCCCGAGGACGACCGGTTCGAAACCAACGCCGACCGGGTCGAGCACATGGACGAACTCGAAGCCGAAATCGAGTCGACGCTGGCCGACCGCACGACCGACGAGTGGATGGAGATTCTGGTCGAGGAGGCGGGCATCCCCGCGGGTCCCGTCCAGAGCGTCGAGGAGGCGCTGTACAACGAACAGACCGAGGCGCGCGGCGTGGTGACCGAGATTTCCGACGGCGACCGCGAGATTCCGGTCGTCGAACACCCACTCAACTACGCGCACGCCGACAGCGGGTTCGCCGCCCCGCCGCCGAAACTCGGCGAGCACAACCGCGAGGTCTTCCGCGAACTCGGCTACGGCGAGGACGAACTCGACGACATGGAGGCCGCCGGCGCCTTCGGAGAGCGGTGACCCACGAAAATCCCTAAATATCCCCTCCCGTTAGCACTACCCATGAGTAACTCTCCCGACTCCGACCCCTGGAGCGCGACCGCCGGCGCGGTCCGCGACGCCCTCCGGCGCCACCTGGCGGACGACCGCCCGACCGCGCTCGCGACCGTCGTTGACGTCGAGGGTCGGCGTACCGCCGCCCGGGGGCGAAGATGGCGATTCCGGTCGACGGCGAGAGCCTCGGTGCCGTCACCGCCGGTTGTCTCGAAGGTCCCGTCGCCGATATCGGCCGAGAGGTCGTCGAGTCGGACGCGCCGACCGTCGAGACGTTCGACCTCACCGACGACGGCGACGACGCCTGGGGACTTGGTCTGGGGTGCAACGGCGTCATCGACGTCCTGGTCGAACCACTCGACGGGAGCCTCCGCGCGCCCCTCGACCACCTGGACGACGTCCGCCCGGTCGCGGTGCTCACGGCCGTCTGCGAGACGGAGTCGGTGCCCGTCGGCGCCCGCGCGACGCTCACGGTCGACGACGAGGAAGACGAGAACGACGCGGCGGGCGGCGACCGCGCATGGTCGCCGCCCGCCGGGACCGGAGCGGCCGACGCCCGTCCGGCGCTCCCGGCCGACGTCGTCGCGTCGCTCCGCGAGCGAGCGCTTGAGTTCGCCGCGGCGGGCAAGTCGCAGACGGTGCGCGTCGAAACCGAGGACGGCGACCTCTCGGTGTTCGTCGACGGCCTCGAACCGGTCGCCGAACTACTGCTGTTCGGCAACCAGAACGACGTCCACCCCGTGGCGCGCCTGGGACGCGAGGCGGGGTTCCGCGTCACCGTCGCGTCGGCCCGCGGCGGGCGGGCCGACGCCGACGCGTTCCCCCACGCCGACCGCGTCGTTGCGACCCACCCGACCGACATCGACGAGGTCCTCGAGGACCCCGAGCGCACCTACGCCGTCCTGATGTCGCACAACTTCCTCGACGACCGCCTCGCGCTCCAGACCCTCCTCGAAACTGACGTGCCGTACGTCGGATTGATGGGTCCGAGAAAGCGCTTCGAGCAACTCCGCGACGACCTGAACGACGACGGCGTCGCGCTCTCGGAGGCCGACCTCGCCCGCATCGCGACGCCCGTCGGCCTCGACCTCGGCGGGGGCGAACCCGGCCAGATCGCGCTGAGCGTCGTCGCCGAGGCGGTGGCCGTCTCGAACGGCCGCGACGGCGGTCGACTCGCCGACCGAAAGGGGCCGATACACCCGCGCGACGAGTCGGCGTAGCGGTCGCTCGCGGGGTCGGACGCGCGGGCGTCCGCGGGGCGAGTCGGCCGTCGCGTCGGCTTCGGTTCGGTCGGTTTTCCGGCTCCGCCGTCGGAACGTTTATGACGTTTTCGCCTCTTTTGGATGATGTGATTAATCCCCATGAGCACCGATGACACATCGGTCCCCGCCGACCGTCCGACGGAGGAGATCACGGTCACCGTCAACGGCGAAACGGTCACCACGGAGGTCGAACCCCGCCACAAGCTCTCTGATTTCCTGCGCGAGCACCTGGGCCTTCGCGGGGTCCGGGTCGGCTGCGAACACGGCGTCTGCGGCGCGTGCACCGTACTGATGGACGGCGACGCGGTCAAGTCGTGTCTCAGCTACGCGGTGCAGGCCGACGGCGCAGAACTCGAAACCGTCGAGGGGTTGGCCGACGACGGTTCGCTCCACCCCATCCAGCAGTCGTTCCACGAGGAGCACGCCCTCCAGTGTGGCTTCTGCACCAGCGGGTTCGTGATGGCGACCAAGGAACTCCTCAACGAGAACCCCGACCCCGACGACGAGGAGATTCGCGAGGGGCTCGCCGACAACATCTGCCGGTGTACCGGCTACCAGAACATCTACGAGGCGGTGAACCGCGCCGCCGACCGAATGGAGGACGAGTAGATGTCGGGCACGCAGTCGCCGCCCGAGGCCGACGTCGAGGAGCGCGCCGGCGAAGCCGAGTTCACCGGCCGTGGACTCGAACGGGTCGAGGACCACCGCATCCTGACCGGGCGAGCGGAGTACGTCCACGACGTCGCCCCGGAGAACTGCCTCCACATGGCGCTCGTCCGGAGCATGCACGCCCACGCCGACATCGTCGACATCGACGTCTCCGCCGCGCTGGAAGTTCCGGGCTGTGAGGCGGTGCTGACCGCCGAGGACATAAAGGAGCGGTACAACCCGATGCCCTGCGGCCTCAACGGCTTCGAGGAGTGGTCGCTGGCCGACGGGAAGGTCCGGTACGTCGGCGAACCGGTCGCGGCCGTGGTCGCGACCGACCGGTACGTCGCGGAGGACGCGGTTGACGCCGTCGTCGTCGACTACGAAACGCGCGACTGCGTCGTCGACCCCCGGGGGGCGCTGGAGGACGACGTCGTCGTCCACGAGGAGTTCGGTTCGAACGTCGCCGACCGCGAGGAACTCGTCTTCGGCGACGTCGAGGGCGCGTTCGAGGACGCCGACCGCGTCGTCGAGTCCTCGTACTCGTGGGGCCGCATCTCGGGCGTCCCGCTCGAAACCGCGGGCGTCGTCGCGCAGTACGACGACGACGCCGACTCCTTCGACATTGACTGCAACATCCAATTGCACACGCTGGTCGACGACACCGTCTACGAGACGCTGGGCTACGGACCCGACGACGTCCACCTCAACGTGCCCGCCGACGTCGGCGGGAGTTTCGGCACCAAGATCGCCATCCACCGCTACTGCTGTCTCGCCGCGATGGCGAGCCAACAACTCGAACGACCGGTGAAGTTCGTCGAGGACCGCATCGAGAACCTCCAGGGCGGGGACATGCACTCCTCCGAGCGCGAGTACGAGGTGAAACTCGCGGTCGACGACGACGGGACGATCCGCGGCCTCGACGTCTGGTTCGTCGACGACTTCGGGGCGTGGCCGCGCTACCCCGTCAACCAGGTGCTCAAACCGCTGTCGGTGGTTTCGAACGCCTACGACATCCAGGACGTCCGCTACGAGTACGAGCTGGTGTTGACGAACAAGACCAGCCAGACCGCCTACCGCGGGTTCGGCGTCCCTTCCCACATCTACGCGCTGGAGATGATCGTCGAGGAGGCCGCCCGCGAACTCGGGATGGACCCCGACGAACTCCGGCGGCGCAACCTCATCGCGCCCGACCAGATGCCCTACGAACTCCCGACGAAGAACATCTACGACTCCGGCGACTTCCCCGAGGCGTTCGAGGAGATCCAGCGAATCGTCGACGAGCACGAGCGGTGCGAGGGCGGCCTGCTCGACCCCGAGGTCGTCGCGGCCAAGCGCGAGGAGGGCAAGTACCGCGGCGTCCGACCCACGGTCCACATCGAACCGGGCGTCAGCGGGTCGGACTGGACCGACCGCCAGCGCTCCGACCGGGCGGAACTCGACGACCGCGACCGCGACGACGTGGCCGAACTCCCCGAACACCTCCGGGCGGAGGTCCTGGCCGACGGGACGGTCAAGGCCTACATCGCGACCGACACCTCCGGGCAGGGCCACCAGACGCTCGTGAGCCAGTTGCTCGCCGACGAACTCGGCGTCCTGCCGAGCGACATCGAGGTCGGCTACCTCGACAGCGTCGAGGCCCCGACCGAGTACGGCACCGCCGCCTCCCGGATGGCGGTGATGCTCTCGGGCGCGACAGCGGGCCTCGGCCGCACGCTGGTCGAGAACCTCGAGGCGCTGGCCGCCCGCGAGTGGGACTGCGGCGTCGCGGAGGTGGCCTACCGCGATGGGCGAGTCGAACGCGTCGACACCGGCGAGTCGCTCTCGCTCGCCGACCTCGCCAACCGCGACGCCGACGGCGAGTTCGTCCGCGCGAGCTACGACTACGAGCACCCCGCCTCCCAGTTGGAGGAGTTCGACGAGGCGCTCTCGCGGAAGTTCCCGGTGTACCCGACCGCGGCGTTCGCCGCCAACGCGCCTATCGTGGAGGTCGACGCGAAGACCGGCGAGGTCGACATCCTGAAGTTCTACTCGCTGCGCGACTGCGGCACCCAACTCAACCCGACCATCGTCGAGGGCCAGGCCCACGGCGGCATCGCGCAGGGCGTCGGTGCGGCGCTCCAGGAGGAGTTCGGCTACGACGACGCGGGCCAGCCCCAGGCCATCACGCTGTTCGACTACAAACTCCCCTCCATCGAGAACGTCCCCGAAATCAAACTCGAACACACCGAGACGCCCTCGCCGTTCACCGAGACGGGCGCGAAGGGCACCGGCGAGGGTGGGATGATAGACGGTCCGGCGGCAATCGCGGCGTCGATCAACGCTGCGCTCGAACCGCTCGACGTCACCGTCGACCAGATTCCGTTCACGCCGAACCGGGTGCGCGAGCGCATCCGGAACTCGTCGGTCGAACGGTAGCGCGACGGCTCTTTTTGCTCCGGGGTTGCGAACTTCGTTTCCGAACGGACTCCGAGACCGTCGCACGAGACTGAGAGACGGTCGGACGGGGCACCCCGTCCGACCGTCTCGGCGAATCGTTTCGGCGAACCTTCTCGCCGGGGCGCGCTCGCGGAAGGAAGAAACGGCGGTGGCGTTATTCGAGGGACGCTTCGGCCTGCGGGGCCGCTTCGAGTTTCGACTCGGCGGGTTCGCCCTCGCGGGCCTTCTCCTCTAAATCCTCGAAGAAGTCGGTGACGAGTTTGTTCGAGACGCTCCCGAGCGCGCGCTGGCCCAGGCTGGCGATCATGCCCGATACCTCGGCCCGGGCGGCCCAGTCGACGCGCGTTCCGCCGGCGTCGAGTTCGACCAGCGCCATCTCGGCGACGAGGTCGAAGGCGTTGCGCGAGGCGTTGCCGTCGGCCTGCATCTCCAGCAGTTCGGGTTCGTCGGCCGCGGTGACCACGGCGTCGACGTCGAAGGTGGGCTTGACGCTTCCGACGCCCACCGCGATGGTCGCGGTGAGTTCGTGCGGTGATTGCATCTTGATGGTGTCACACCCCGGCGCGCATTCCGCGAGCACGTCCGGGTCGGTGAAGTACTTCCACAGTTCGTCTCTCGGCAGGTCGGATTCGAAATCGCCTTCAAATTCTAACATATGTATCGGTTTGAATCGTGTTTCGGTTACGTGTCGGTCGCGCGCCTGTAGGACGTTTCGAGCGAGCGCTTCGCGTACTCGCCGGCCACTTCGACCTTGAACTCCTCGTCGGCGTGCATCTCGGCCTCGGGGTCGGCCGCCTCGGTCGCGGCCGCGGCGGCCGCGTCGAGCGTCTCCTCGGTGAGCGGTTCGCCTTCGAGGGCCTCCTCGGCGTCGGGGACGCGCAGGGGTACGTCGGCGGCGTTCGCCAGCGCGACCCGCGCTTCCTCGATTACGGGGTCGTCGGCGTCGGGGTCGTCGACCCGGACGGCCGTGCCCGCGCTCACGGTGGGCCAGGTCTGTGCGGCGGGCTTGAGTTCGAGGAACGCCATCCCGGTCCGCTCCGGCGGGAAGGGTTCGGTCGGTATCGCGGCGCTCTCGATGATCTCGTCCTCACGGAGGTCGGTGAACATGTACGCGATGAAGTAATCGTCCACCGGGACCGTCCGAGAGTCGTCGGCCGAACGGAGCGTCAGCGTCGCGTCGAGCGCGAGGAGCGCCGCGGGGTAGTTGCCCGCCGGGTCGGCCTCGCCGATGCTCCCACCGAGCGTCCCGCGGTTGCGGACGCTCGGGCCGGCGATCTGTTCGGCGGCCTCAGGGAGCATCCGGACGCGCTCGGCGAGTTCCGCCGAGCGCTCGAGGGTCCGGTGGGTCGTCATCGCGCCGATCTCGATCTCGTCCTCCCCCACGTTGACGTAGTCGAGGTCCTCGACTCGGTTGAGGTCGATGATGTGGTCGGGCGTCGCCAGTCGGTTCGCCATCACGATGCCGAGCGACTGGTTGCCCGCCATCAGTTCGGCGTCGTGGTGTTCGGTGAGCAGCGACGCGACCTCCGAGACGGAGGTCGGTCGGTGATACTCGAACGGCGCGGGTTTCATGGCGTCGCCTCCATGCGCCGCCGGTTCGCCCCGCCGCGTAACGATTTCCAGTTCATCATGTGCCCTGAACGGAGGGAGTTATCGTTCCCCAAGGACAGTGTTACACTACCACACCAGTCCTTAATAAATGTTGGCCTACGATTCGGTCCCGGCGCTCGCGTCGCCCCCAAACCAACATTTAAGTCGCCCGCGACTGCCTACTGTAACGTAGAGGTACATTAGATGTTAGAAGGCTACGAGATGTACGATCTGACCCAGCCGTGGTCGCAGGACACGCCCGCATGGCCGACGTACGACAACCCGAAGGTGTGGTACGAAAAGAGCCTGGACACCGAGAAGGTCAACGGACAGAAGATAGAGTTCATGAACCACACCGGCACGCACTTGGACGGCGAGAAGCACTTCGTCGCCAACGGCCGGGACATCGAGTCGATGAGCCTCGACGAGTTGGTCGGCGACGCGGTCATCGCCGACATCTCCGACGAGGTCGGAGCGTACGACGTCTACACCAGCGAGATGATCGAGGACGCCGTCGACGTTCAGGAGGGCGACATCCTGTTCATCCACACCGGCTTCCAGAAGTACGCCTGGCACCGCGAGGAGGCCGACCCTCACGCGTTCTTCTGCAAACACCCCGGGCCGAACCAGGAGTTCGCCGACTGGGTCAAGGAGAAGAACCTGAACTACCTCATCCTCGACTGCGGGAGCGCCGACCACCCGATGAACACGGTGGTCCGGGACGTCCGCCCCGAACTCGCCGAGGAGGCGGCGGACCACCTCGGCGTCGACGACCTGGACGAGGTCTTCCCGCCGGAGGGCTACCAACTGATGCACACCGAACTGTTCCCGGAGGGCATCGTCCACGTCGAGAACGCTCAGGTGCCCGAGGAACTGCTGAACGAGCGTGTCCAGATCGGCACCTTCCCGTGGCGGTTCCGCGGGGGCGAGTCGTCGGTCTGCCGGTGCGTCGCGTTCAAAGAACAGTAGCGCGAGCGACCTTCGTTTTCGAAATCGAAACCGCGAGAGCCCAGGGACCGTCCGGTCCGTCTCACTCGCCGGTCGGCTCGACGACCTCCGGCTCTTCGGTTTCCGCGTCCGTCTCCGTCGGGACCGTACTCTCGCCAGGGAGCACCGCGTTCAGAACCAGGGCGGTGACCCCGCCCGTGATCAGCCCGGAGCCGACGAGGAGCCGGAGGTTCTCGGGGACCTGTCCGAGAATCTCCGGGCGGACCTCGACGCCGAGGCCCAGCACGATGGCGGTGGCGATGATGGTGAGGTTGCGCTGGGTCAGCGCGACTCGGCGGGCGACGATGCGGACGCCGACCGAGAAGATCATCCCGAACATCACGATGGCCGCGCCGCCCAGCACCGGGTTCGGCATCGCCGAGATGACGGCGGCCACCTTCGGGACGAAGCCGAGCACGACGAGCAGCACGCCGCAGATGCCCACGACGTAGCGGCTCGCGACGCCCGTGAAGCTGATGAGCCCGACGTTCTGGGAGAACGAGGTGTTCGGGAACGCGTTGAACACCGCCGCGACGCCGCTCATCACCCCGTCGGCGATGAGCCCGCCCTTGAGTTCCTCCGATTCGGGGTCTCGGCCCACCACCTCGGTCGTGCCCGAGATGTCGCCGATGGTCTCCATCGCGGTGATGACGTAGGCGAACGCGACCACGAGCACCGCGCTCGGGTGGAACTCGACGCCGTACTGGAGCGGAATCGGTACCGACACCCAGCCGGCGGTGCCGACGCGGGCGAAGTCGAGCATCCCCAGCGGAATCGCCACCAGGTAGCCGACGACGACGGCGACGAGGATGCTCGCCATCCGCAGGAACCCGTCGAAGAACTGGTTCAGTCCGAGCGCGACGACGAACACCAGCCCCGCGAGCCCGACGTTCTCTAAGTTCCCGTACGTCTCCGCGCCCGGCCCGCCGGCGGCGTAGTCCATCGCCACCGGTATCAGCGTGAGTCCGACGAGCATCACCACGACGCCGGTCACCAGCGGCGGGAACAGGTCGCGGATATCGTCGATGAAGTGGCCGAGCAGTATCTCGACCGGCGCGGCCAGAATCGCCGCGCCGAAGATGGCCGCGAGGCCGAACTGGTTGCCGATGTCGATCAGCGGCGCGACGAAGATGGCGCTGGTCCCCATGACGATTGGGAGGCGCGCCCCGACCGGCCCGATCGGGTACGCCTGGACGACGGTGGCGACCCCGGCGACCAGCAGCGCCATCTGCAGGATGAACATCGTATCGCCGGTGCCGAGGCCGATCGCTCGGGCGATGACCAGCGGGAGCGCGGTGGTCGACAGGAACATCGCCAGCAGGTGCTGGAACCCCAACGGAACCGCCTCGCCAGCCGGCGGCTTGTCTTCGATGTCGTACTCGACGATGTCCTCGCCGGACTCCTCGCCCGGCGGCTGAGGCGGTACCTCGACGTCGTCCGTATGGCCATGTTCACTCATACCACAGTCGACAATCTGACTAATAATACTTAAATATTGTTTCAGTATCACCGATGGACGCTCGCCGACGCCGCGTCGTCGTCTCGCTTACGTCGTCTCTCGCATCTTTTCTCGCTTGCCTCGTCCCGCTCGTTCCTCCTCGCCGTCGTCGGCGAAGCGCCGCGGTCGGCCGAGAGGTTAGCGGTGGAACTCGACTGTCACCCCGTCCTCGAGGGCGCCGAGCGCGTCTGAGTCCCCACTTCCTCGCTGGTTCGCCAACGCTTATGTGACCCTTTCTCGCACGTGTCCCCATGAGCGAGATGTCTGCGGTCGTCCTCGACTCCTGGGGCGGCGAACTCGCGGTCGCGGAAGTCCAGACTCCCGAACCCTCCGCCGGCGAGGTGCGCGTCGACGTGCGCGCCTGCGGCGTCACTCGAACCATCGAGAACGCCGTCCGGGGCGGACTCTCCGACGACCCGGCGCTAACGCCCCGCATCCCCGGCCACGAGTTCGCGGGCGTGGTCGACGCCGTCGGCGACGGCGTGACCGACGTGTCGGTCGGCGACCGCGTGCTGGCGTACTTCTACCTGACCTGCGGGCGATGCGACGCCTGCCGGGCGGGCCGGACCAACCGGTGCCACGACTTCGGCGGCTGGTTCGGCGTCCACCGTGACGGCGCGTACGCCGAGCAGACCGTGATACCCGCGGCCAACGTCCTCCCGCTGCCCGACGACGCGACGTTCGCGGAGGGCGCCGTCGCCGCCGACGGACTGGCGACGCCGCTCCACGTCTGCGAGCGCGCGGACGTCAGTGACGACGACACCGTCCTCGTCGTCGGGGCGGCGGGCCGCGTCGGGATACATCTGTGCCAGCTGGCCGCGCTGCGGGGCGCGACGGTGCTCGCCGCCGACGTGGCCGACGACCGCCTCGCCCACGTCGATTCGGTCACCGGCGACGCCGTGGTTCCGCTCGACGCGCGGAACCCGAACTTCGTCGACCGAGTCCGCGACGCGACGCCCTCCGGCGACGGACCGACGGTCGTCGTCGACACCGTGGGCGACCCCGAGACGCTCCGGGACGCCTGGGAGTGCATGGCGATGGGCGGGCGCCTCGTCTCGCTGACGACCCACCACGACCGGGGCCTCGACGTGCCGCTCCGGGAGTACGTCGAGAAGGAGGCCGCGCTACTCGGGTCGCGCTACGCGACGATGGACGAGGTGGTGCGGGCGGCCCGCCTGCTCGCCGACGGTCGCGTCGAGGGAGTCGTCGCCGAGACGGTGTCGCTCGACGAGGTTCCGTCCGTCCACGAGGCCATCCGCCACGGGAACTCCCACGGCATGGTCGTCCTCGAACCCTGACCGAGCTTCCCGGCCACTCGTTCCCACCGTCCCCTCCGAGCAGCACCGCTAGTCGAGTCGTTCGCCATTGAGGACGATGTCGCGGTCGAAGGACATCGGCTCGCGGAGTGCGGCGTGGGCGGGGCAGTGACGCTCGGCGAGGTCGACGAGTTCGCGCACCTCGTCGGGGTGGGCGGGGCTCTCGATGCGCGTGGTGTACCGAATCTCGTCGTCGACGAACCCCGGACTCGCCCCGTCGACGCCGAGTACGCCCCGCGGGTCGACGTCGCCGGAGACGTCGATGGAGAGGTCGTCGATCTCGATGCCGGTCGCCAGGGCGTTCTTCGCGTAGATGACCTGCTGGCAGAACGCGAAGCCCGCGAGGAAGTACTCCAGCGGCCGGGGACCGCGGTTCTCGCCGCCTGCCATCGTCGCGGGTTCGTCGCTCTCGAAGTCGAACGCGCGGGCCTCCGCGCGCCCGTGGAAGTTCTCTTGGAGGGTCGCGGTCACTTCGTTCTCCCCGACGGGGACGCGGTTCGCGTCCCGAAGCGTCTCGATCTCGTCCCAGACGGCGTCCTGTAAACTCCAGTCGACGACCATGCCAGGTGGTGGCACCCTCGGTGCAATAGAGGTGGCGCTCGGGGAGAGGGTTGCCTACTCCCGCGGCCGGAGGGGGAGTTCGATGTGGGTCGGGTGGGCCGCCTCGTGGTAGACGGTGTTGGTCGCGACCTCGTACTCGCGGTCACCGTAGAGCGGGCCGCCGGTGTTGTGGTTGACGTCGAAGCGCGGGAAGTTCGACGACGAGACGTCTAGTCGGATGCGGTGGCCGGGCTTGAACACGTTCGCGGTGGGGTAGGGCTCCATCTCGAACTCGTAGACCTCTCCGGGTTCGACGAAGTCGGCCGTTTCGCGGTAACCCCGGTAGCGCGCCCGGCAGATGGAGTCGCAGAGGTTGAGCGCGAAGCCGTCCTCGAAGTCGGCGCTCGGCGGGTACTCGTCGATGAGTTTCGCGGTGAAGTCGGTGTCCTTCGCGTCGGTCGACCCGAAGACGCTGACGCGAATCGGCCCGGCTATCTCGACCGCCTCCTTCAGCGGCGGGGTGCGGAACACCAGCACGTCGTCGCGTTCTTCGAGCGGGCGGTAGGGCGCCTCCGCGAAGTAGGTGTCCTCGCGCGTGCGCTGGTCGTAGCCGCCCCTGCCCGTCATGTCGAGCAGTTTGCGCTCGCCGAGCGGGTACTCCAGAATCGGCTCCTCGCGGGGTTCGTAGGTGATGTACGACGAGCAGTTGCCCCCGAGGGTGGGGACCGGGTCCTTCGGGTCGAACTCGTAGGTGGTCGACGAGTCGTCCGCGTCGGGTTTCTCGGTCGAGAGCGTCCCGTCGCCGTGGGCGTAGAACGTCGTGAACTCCGTTCCCGGCAGGGGCCAGTCGTCGCCTTCGGCCCACTCGCCGCCGTGGAAGAGGCGGCCGCCGCGACTCCGGCCGCCGGCTTCTCGACCCTCGCCGCCGGTGCCCATCCGGAAGTACTGGACCGTCGGCTGGTCGCTCCAGGTGTCCTCGCCCTTGAGGTAGTGGTCGAAGAAGCGCAGGCGCGTCTCCTGGTAGTCTCGCAGGGCCTGCTCGCCGAACTCGAGTTCGCCGGAGTAGGACTTGTTCCACGAGGGGAGCGGGTAGGTGTTCCAGCCGTGGGTCCACGGCCCCATCAGCAGGAAGTGGTCGCTCTCCTTCCGGTCGGCCAGCGCCTCGAAGTTGTCGCAGGTGGCCTTGGTGTACGAGTCGTACCACGCCCCGGCGTACACCGTGGGAACGTCGGCGCTCTCGTCGTAGTACCGCTCGAAGTTGACGCCCGGCGACTGCCAGAGGTCGTCGTCGGCCTCGCCGCGCTCCATGATGTCGAACGCCCACTCCTCGTAGTTCGGAATGTGACGCAGCGGCGACTGGCCGCGCTTGAGCGGGCCGTCGGCCAGCACTTCGCGCACGTCGACGTTGGCGAGTCGCTGCTGAATCTCGGGGTTGTCCAGCGCGCGCTTCGCGAACCCGCCGCCGAGGGTGAACGCCCAGGCGAGCCACCGCAGTTCGAACGCGCCGTTGTGCCGGAAGGTGGCCTTCCGGCCGTTGGCGGCGCCCTGGTTGACGAACATCGCTTCGAGGTGCGGCGGGTCCTGGGTCGCGAGCGCCGACTGGACCCACGCGCCGTAGGAGGTCCCGATGGTGCCGACCTGGCCGTCGCAGTACACCCGCTCCGCGAGCCATTCGACGGTGTCGTAGCCGTCCTCGGCCTCGTTGACGAAGATGTAGTAGTCGCCCTCGCTCTCGAAGCGCCCTCTACAGTCCTGGATGGCGACGACGTAGCCGCGCTCGGCGAACCACTCGCCGTGGCGCTCCATCCGGCCGCGCTTGTTGTACGGCGTCCGGTCCAACAGCGCTGGCTTGGGGTCGTCGACCGGTTCTCCGGTGTCGGGGTCGGCGGGACGATAGACGTCGGTCGCGAGTTTCGTCCCGTCCCGCATCTCCACCATCACGTTCAGTTCGGCGTGGACGCCGTACCGCGGGTCGGAAGCCATACTCTTACCTTCCGGACGAGCGCCAAATATTTTTCTCCGGACGCTGCCCGACCCCACCTCCCGTGCGGGGTGGCAACACGGACCGGCAAATTTAATGTGATTATTCTCAATGGTTGGGTGTGTGCGTGCCAACTACGCGGTACTGCGGACGCGAAGGTGAACGATGACTGACGACAACACCGACGATTTCGAGGAAGTGGAAGAGACGATCAGCCCGGAAGGCCCGGCGAGCGGCGTCGAACGGTCGGACTTCGTCGAGTACGGCATCGACGACCAGCCGCCACTCGGCGAGTCCATCCTGCTGGGGTTCCAGCACTATCTGACGATGATCGGCGCGACGGTCGCCATCCCGCTCGCGCTCGCGGCGGCGCTCGGAATGTTCGAGGCCGCGCCCCAGCAGGTCGGGCGGCTCATCGGGACGTTCTTCGTCGTCTCGGGCATCACGACGCTGGCTCAGACGACCATCGGGAACCGCTACCCCATCGTGCAGGGCGGCACCTTCTCGATGTTGGCGCCCGCGCTCGCCATCATCGGCGTGCTCTCCACCCAGTCGGGGGTCGGCTGGCAGTTCATGCTGCGCGAACTGATGGGTGCGGTCATCGTGGCCGGCATAGTGGAGGTGCTCATCGGCTACTTCGGCGGGATGGGCGCGCTCAAACGGTACGTGAGTCCCATCGTCATCGCGCCGACCATCGCGCTCATCGGCCTGGCGCTGTTCAGCGCACCCCAGATCGCGAACCCGAACCTCTCGGCCCCGGGGACCGGCCAGAACTGGTGGCTGGTCGGGCTGACGCTCGTGCTCATCGTCGGGTTCTCCCAGTACCTCGACACCTACCACCGGACGTTCCGGCTCTACCCGGTGTTGCTCGGCATCAGCACCGCGTGGATCGTCGCGGCCGTCCTGTCGGTCGCCGGCGTCTACACCCAGGGTTCGGTCAGCTACGTCGACCTCTCGTCGGTCGCCAGCGCGTCGCTCATCCAGCCCATCTACCCCTTCCAGTGGGGGCTGCCCCGGTTCACGCCCGCGTTCGTCATCGGGATGGTGGCGGGGATGTTGGCGTCGGCCATCGAGAGCTTCGGCGACTACCACGCCGTCGCGCGGATGGCCGGTCGGGGCGCGCCGAGCAAGAAGCGCATCGACCACGGCATCGGCATGGAGGGCGTGGGGAACGTGCTCGCCGGCGTGATGGGCACGGGTAACGGCTCGACGTCCTACACCGAGAACGTCGGCGCTATCGGCATCACCGGCGTCGCCAGCCGCTACGTCGTCCAGATTGGCGCGATAGTGATGCTGGTCGCGGGGTACATCGGCTACGTCGGCCAACTGTTCGCGACCATCCCCGACCCCATCATCGGCGGACTCTACATCGCGATGTTCGGCCAAATCGCGGCGGTCGGCCTCTCACAACTACAGTTCGTGGACCTCAACAGCAACCGGAACGTGTTCATCGTGGGCTTCGCGCTGTTCGCCGGCCTCGCCATCCCCGGCTACATGGGCAACGTCCAGAACGGCGCGGCGGGCTTCCAGCAGGGCATGGCCCAGGTGCCCGTCCTCGGTTCCCTCCTCGGAACCGAGGTCGTCTCTACGACGCTGTTCGTCATCGGCGGGACCGGGATGGCGGTCGGCGGCATCATCGCGTTCTTCCTCGACAACACCATCGACGGCACGCCCGAAGAGCGCGGCATCACCGAACTCGAGGCGATGTCTGAGGACGAGTCCGACTTCGACGCATTCTTCGACCGGTTCGGTTCGAGCGACGCGTCGGCCTCGAAGTCCCGGTCGGACTGAGGAACTCTACCGGTCGGTCGGTTCGAGGCGCGGTCCGGTCGCTTTTTCGTCGTCCCCGTCCCGGTCGCGGAGGACGTGTTCGCCCGCCAGTCGGACGGAATCGCCGACGGCCAGCGCCCGGTCGTCGAGTTGCGCGACGAGCGAGACGCCGTCGTCGAAGCGCGCTAGTCCGAGGCGGTTCGGTTCTCTCACGTCCGGCGGGGTGACGTGCGCGGTCGTCACCGCGACCAGTTCGCCGACGCCGAGTCGGTAGGGTTCGAAGTCCGCCGACCCGCACGACGGACAGCGACGCCGGTCGGGGTACCACCGCTCGGAACATTCCGTGCACGCGTACGCACGAGCCAGTGATGCGTCCGCGTCGGTCATCGTGCCTCCAGGACGCTGCAGACGCCGTTGTTCCCGAAGCCGGCGACGTTGAGCGCCAGTCCGACCTCGGCGTCGGCGACCTGTCGGCCCGACGCCTCGCCCCGGAGTTGCCAGACCAGTTCGACCACCTGCGAGACGCCGGTCGCCCCGAGCGGATGACCCCGCGCCTTCAGCCCGCCGCCCGGGTTGACCGGGAGCGGGCCGTCGAGCGCCGTCTCGCCGTCGAGCGTCGCCCGCCAGGCCTCGCCCGCGTCGTAGAACCCCAACTCCTCGAGTTCGAGGAGTTCGAGGATGCTGAACGCGTCGTGGATGCAGGCGACGTCGACGTCGTCCGGCGTCTGGCCGGCCGCGGCCAGCGCCCCCTCGCCGGCCCGCCGGACCGCCGCAATTTCGAGCGGGTCCGAGCGCTCGCCGACGGCGTGGGTGCCGACCGCGCTCTCGCAGCCGGCGACCCGGATGCCCGCGTCCGACCCGGGATGAGACTCCTCGGCGGCCAGCAGGACGGCGGCCGCGCCGTCGCTGGTCGGACAGCAGTCGTAGAGGCGGAGCGGTTCGGCGACCTTCGGCGAGTCGAGGACGTCCTCGACCGTAATCTCGCGCCGGAACTGCGCGTACGGATTCTCGGTCGCGTTCGCGTGGTTCTTCACCGCCACCTGCGCCAGCGCCGCCCGGTCGGCGTCATACCGCCGGAGGTAGGCGTCGGCCGCCAGGCCGCCGTAGGACGGGAGGGTCACGCCCTGCGCGTACTCGGCCTCGTGGACGATTCGGCTGATGACGTCGGTCGCGGCCGCGGTCGAGGCGGCCGACATCTTCTCGGCGCCGACGACCAGCGCGAGCTCCGACACCCCGCTCTCGACCGCCTGGACCGCCCTGCGGAAGGCGCTCGCGCCGCTCGCGCTGGTGTTCTCGATTCGGTCGGCGGCGGCAGCCTCTGCGCCGAGACTCGCTGCCAGCGCGTTCTGAAGGCCCGACCGGCGGTTGAACGCCTCGGCGCCGGCGTTGCCGACGTGGAGCGAGGTCAGCGCCGCGGGCGAAACGCCCGCATCGTCGAGCGCCCGCTCGGCCGCGGTCTCCAACAGTTCGCCGACCGACTCGTCGGCCGCGCTTCGAAATCGGGTCATCCCGGCGCCCGCGACGACCGCGCCGCTCACGGTCGGCCACCCCGACTTCGTCGGCGACACTCTCGGCTGGGGTTCGCCTGTCTTTGCATGCGAGAGTGGCTTGCTCGTCCACCCTCTTCTAAGTTCGTGCCCGCGCCCGACGACCCGCAACGTGTCAATCAATAATGAATACTTCTAAGAGGCCACCGCCGATATCGGTTAGTGGTATGTCTGAAATCGCAGACCTGCGTGTAATCAACGCTCGGGTCGTCACCCCGAGCGGGACCATCGACGGCGGTGTCGCGGCGACCGACGGCGAAATCGTCGCGGTCGGCAGCGACCGGAACCTCCCTGAGGCCGACGAAACCATCGACGCCGAGGGCAACTACCTGATTCCGGGCTTCATCGACCCGCACGTCCACTGGGGGCTGTCGCGCTACGAGTACGAGTACCACGAAGGGCTGGCCCACGACTTCGAAACCGAGACTCGCGGGGCGGTCCACGGCGGCGTTACCTCCGTCGTGAACTTCCTGCTCCAACCGGACCCCTACCTGCCGGACATGGACTTCTTCCGGAAGGTCGGCGCGGAGAACTCCTACATCGACTTCGCGTACCACGCCATCGTCCACCAGGACCACCACGTCGAGGAGATAGAGGGCCTCGCCGAGAAGGGAATCCGGTCGTTCAAGGTGTTCTTCAACTGGTACAAGCACGCCTCGCCCGAACTCGGCATCGACCACTCCGACGCCGGCCGGACCTACAAGGTCCTCGACAAGGTGTCCGACATCCCCAACGGCGTGGTGATGTTCCACGCCGAGAACGAGGACCTCGCCATCGAGCGCCGCAAGGAACTACAGGCCGAGGGGCGCAACGACCTCGAAGCGTGGTCCGAAGCGTCGCCGAACGTCGCCGAGGCGATGCAGATCGAACAGATCGGTCGGCTGACCGAGTACACCGACTCACGGGCGTACATCGTCCACATGTCCACGGGCGAGGGCGTCGACGTCTGCGAGCGCTTCCAGGAGCAGGGCGTCAACCTCCACGCCGAAACCCTGCCCGCGTTCCTCGCGCACACGAAGGACGAGGACCTGGGCGTGTGGGGTAAAATCTCGCCGCCGCTTCGGGGCGAGGAGAGCCAGAAGCGCCTCTGGGAGGGCCTGCGAACCGGCGTGGTCGACTACCTCGGCACCGACCACTGCCCGCACAAGATCGAGTTCAAGGAGAAGGGCGAGGGCAAGTACGGCGACATCTGGGAGGCCATCCCGGGCGACAGCAACGGCATCGAGTACTTCCTGCCGGTGATGATGAGCGAGGGCGTCAACAAGAACCGCATCTCGATGGAGCGCCTCGTCGAGGTCGCCGCCGAGAACAACGCCAAGCGCTGGGGGCTCTACCCCCGGAAGGGCGCGCTGGCTGAGGGGTCGGACGCCGACATGGTCATCGTCGACCTCGAGAAGTCGGCGGTGGTCGACGACGACTTCTACCACACGATGGAACCGCGCTACTCGACGTTCCACGGCGACGAACTCACCGGTCTGCCGACCCACACCATCGTCGGCGGCGAGGTCGTGGTCGAGGACGGCGAACTCCTGGTCGAGAAGGGCGGCCGCGAGTACCTCCCGCGGTACAACGCCGGCGTCCCGAGCAACTAAACGCGCACTCGTTTTCGCGATTCGTCCGTACTCCCGGAACCTTCGATTGTCAGTCGTTACCAACGCCCGAAATGTGTGTCACCGACGACCACGGTCGTTCGGGAGAGATGAACGCACACGGACGCGGTTTCGACCGACGATGCGGCGAACCAAACCGTGTACGACCACCTAACGTCCGAATTCAAAAATTGCCGCGAACCGGCGGTGTCGGAAGCCCGTTCGACCGTGCCGAACGAAGGTTTTAGTAGGCCGGACGCCATCTGAACGATGACAGACGATGGCACGAAACGACGGCGAACCGCTGCAGGCGCTCGAAACCTCCTTCAGAATCATCGAGGGGCTGAAGGAACTCCGCGGCGCGGGCGTCTCCGAACTGGCGCGTCACCTCGACCTCCCGAAGAGCACCGTCCACAACCACCTCCGGTCGCTCGAAGAGATGGAGTACATCGTGCGCGAGGGCGACACCTACCAGAACGGCATCCGGTTCCTGGGCATCGGCGAGCAGGCCCGGTTCCGGCGGAAGATATACGATACCGCCAGGCCGGAAGCCGATAAGCTCGCGACGGAGACGAACGAACTGTCGGCCGTCATGGTTGAGGAGCACGGGTGGGGCGTGTTCATCCACCGGGCGAAGAGCGACCAGGCGGTCCACATCGACAGCTACCCCGGTCAGCGCATCCACCTTCACAGCACGGCGCTCGGCAAGGCGATACTCGCGTACCTGCCCGAGCACCGGGTCGAGGAGATCATCGACGACCACGGCCTTCCCCCGGTTACGGAGAACACCATCACCGACCGCGAGGCGCTGCTCGACGAACTCGACGAAATCCGCGAAACCCGGGTTGCGTACGACGACGAGGAGCGCGTCCAGGGGCTCCGGTGCGTCGCGTCGCCGATCAGGAGCAACGAGGACTCGGTCATCGGCGCAATCAGCGTCGCGGGGCCGACGAGCCGAATACAGGACGGTCGCTTCGAGGAGGAGATTCCGGACCAGGTTCTCAGCGCCGCCAACGTCATCGAACTCAACATCACCTACTCGTAGGCGGCGTTCCACAGAGGTGAACGTGCGTTCGTGGCTCGACGTTCCGTCGGGGGTTACTTCGATTCCGGCAACAGGCCACGGTCATCCTTCTGTGCCGAAGCGCGACGTGCATGCACGTCGCGTTTCAGCGCGAAACTCGGTCGTGGGCGCGACCCGACTGCGCAATTCTATCTGTTACAAGGCTAGTAGCGTAACGCCGACCTCCGCATCACGTTCGACAGTCGCAACCGCCGGCCTCGAGCAGTTCGCCGACCGTCGAGACGGTCCCGCACTCCCGACACAGGACCTGCGTTTCGACGAGTACGTCGTAGTCGCCGAGGTCGAGGGTATCGGTCGCGGCGAGGCGGTCGAGCGTGTTCTCGGTCACGGCGACCGTCCGACTCTGGAGGCGTTGCACCGTGTCGCGGGCCGACTCGCGGCGCGACTCGTCCGACTGCTCGTTCGACGGTGGGCGGGTGTCCCGGTGCTTCGTCAGATACGTGTGTATCGCTTGGTGGGAGACGAAATCGCGCTTCAGTCGGTCGACATCGATATCCTCGCGTTCGAGTTGCTTGCGCGTCTGGGTTCGAACCCCGCTGCTCACCTCGTCGTCGGTGAGCAGTCGATAGGTGTTCTCGACTTCGCCGTCCAGCGGATTCATCCCCGCGTCTCGCATCGCCGTCTCGAGCACGTTCTCGTTGAAGTATACCGCGAGTTCGCGGAGGCTCCGTCGCTCCGCTCCGTCGCCGGTCCACAGCGCTGCGAGTTCGTCGTCCATCCCTTCGAGCCCGTATTCGTCTATCACGCGGGCTACTTTGCTCCGTCTCCCGCTCGACCGCTCGGACGCGTCGTCAGACATCTTTGCGTAGATATGTGAATCTGACCGGTAAAAAAGCGTTCGCTCGCGCGTCGGGACGAAACTGCGCCGGGCGACCGCCGATGAGTCCCGTTTCTCGCTGTCCACTTGCTCCTCAGAGGACGCGGCTACTGTCGACGGGACGAATCACTGGCCTCGACTAATCGTTACAACGCTATTTCTGTAACTCCCCTCCGATACGAACGGTGGTGTAATCTCCGGTCGCGGTCGTCTTCACTACGTGAATCGCCGGTACGTCGGTGTCCGTCGCGGACCAAGTAAGGTGTTCTATTATTCAAAACGAGGCTGGACGTGCTCGTCCGAAGTTCGCCGGCGGTGACCGATGTCGGACCGTACCGATGCCGTCGTTCTCCCGAAGTCACAGAACGAGCGCAGTGGCAGTCTACCGGCTAATGCCCGGTGAACAAGATGTAACTCTGACGACACTCGGCACCGAATCCGCCGCTCTGCGGCGAGGCACGTTCGACCGGTCGTCGAGCGTAAAACCGCTCGACAGGTGGACGATGTTCTACGATAGAGAACGGATTTTGACCCCGAGGAAAGGACGAGAATAACTAGGTAGCGTGAGAACCTGGAACACGGTCCATCTACGGCCAGCCGAATCGGACGATTCGCGCGTCGTCCGACGGCGCGCCGTCGGACCGCGTTCTGATATGGTGAACTGTAATCCGGCGAACGAACTCCTCGGCGGGGAGAAATCGGCGAGCGATTCGGTACCACGGTCCGAATCAATTAAGAGACGGGATTACGACGGTACGTGTGATGCGAACAGATTCAGCGGACGGAGTCCACCGACCCTCCGTCGAACGGCGCGTCGACGACCTCCTCGAACGGATGACCCTGGAGGAGAAGGCGGCGCAACTCGGCTCGGTCAACGCCGAGAAGTTGCTCGACGACGACGGAAACCTCGACCGGGCGGCGGCCGAGGAACACCTCGCCGACGGCATCGGTCACCTGACCCGAATCGGCGGCGAGGGAAGCCTCGCCCCGCGCGACGCCGCCGAGCGGACCAACGAACTGCAGGAACTGTTGGCCGAGGAGACGCGACTCGGCGTCCCCGCCGTGCCCCACGAGGAGTGCCTGAGCGGCTACATGGGACCGCAGGGCACCACGTTCCCCCAGACGATGGGGCTCGCGAGCACGTGGTCGCCCGACCTGGTCGAGGAAGTCACGTCGACCATCCGCGAGCAGTTGGAGGCCATCGGCACGGCCCACGCGCTCTCGCCGGTGCTCGACGTGGCCCGCGACCTCCGGTGGGGCCGGGTCGAGGAGACGTTCGGCGAGGACCCCTACCTGGTCGCGGCGCTGGCCTGCAGTTACGTCGACGGCCTCCAGGGCGACGGCGACGGCATCGCGGCGACGCTCAAGCACTTCGCCGGCCACGGCGCGGGCGAGGGGGGCAAGAACCGAAGTTCGGTCAACGTCGGCCGGCGGGAACTCCGTGAAACCCACCTGTTCCCGTTCGAGGCGGCGGTCCGGACCGCCGACGCCGAGGCGGTGATGAACGCCTACCACGACATCGACGGCGTGCCGTGCGCCAGCGACCGGTGGCTGTTGACCGACGTGCTCCGGGGCGAGTGGGGCTTCGACGGGACGGTGGTTTCGGACTACTACAGCGTCGAATTCCTGCGGAGTGAACACGGCGTCGCGGCCTCCGATCGGGAGGCCGGCGTGATGGCGGTCGAGGCCGGCATCGACGTCGAACTCCCCTACACCGACTGCTACGGCGACCAACTGGTCGACGCCGTGGAGAACGGCGAACTCGCCGAGGAAACCCTCGACGCGGCGGTTCGCCGGGTGCTCCGCGCGAAGGCCCGGAAGGGACTACTCGACGACCCGTACGTCGACGCCGACGCGGCCGCCGAACCGTTCGGAACCGACGAGGCCGAAGAACTCACCACGCGCGCCGCCCGCGAGTCGATGACCCTGCTGAAGAACGACGGCGACCTTCTGCCGCTGGCCGGCGACGACCTCGACTCGGTCGCGGTCGTCGGGCCGAAGGCCGACGACGCCCAGGAGATGCTGGGCGACTACGCCTACGCCGCCCACTACCCCGAGGAGGAGGTCGAACTCGACGCGACGACGCCGCTCGACGCGGTCGAGTCCCGCGGCGAGTCGGCCGGTTTCGAGGTGCGCTACGAGCGAGGGTGTACGACGACTAGTCCCTCGACCGACGAGTTCGACGCGGCCGCCGAGGCGGCGGCCGAGGCCGACGTCGCGGTCGCGTTCGTCGGCGCGCGCTCGGCGGTCGACTTCTCGGACTTCGACGAGGCCCAGGTCGACAATCCGAGCGTCGCCACCAGTGGCGAGGGCTGCGACGTGGTCGACCTCGACCTGCCCGGCGTCCAGCAGGAACTCGTCGAAACCGTCCACGAGACGGGGACGCCGCTGGTCGTCGTCGTGGTTAGCGGCAAGCCCCACTCCATCGAGTGGATCGCCGGGAACGTCCCCGCAGTCGTCCAGGCGTGGCTCCCCGGCGAGCGCGGCGGCGAGGGCGTCGCCAGCGTGCTGTTCGGCGAGCACAACCCCGGCGGCCACCTCGCGGTTTCCGTCCCGCGGTCGGTCGGCCAGCTTCCGGTCCACTACAGCCGCAAGCCCAACACCGCCAACGAGGAGTACGTCTACTCCGAGAGCGCGCCGCTGTACCCGTTCGGCCACGGCCTGAGCTACACCGACTTCGAGTACGGCGACCTCTCGCTGTCGACCGACGCGCTCGAACCCGCCGGGCGTATCGCGGCGGAGGTGACGGTCCGAAACGCCGGCGACAGGGCGGGCCACGACGTCGTCCAGTTGTACGCCAGCGCCGAGAACCCCAGCCAGGCCCGGCCGGTCCAGGAACTCGTCGGCTTCGAGCGGGTCCACCTCGACGCGGGCGAGGCCAAGCGCGTGCGCTTCGAGGTCGACGCCTCCCAACTCGCGTTCCACGACCGCGACATGAACCTCGCCGTCGAGGAAGGCCCCTACGAGTTCCGCGTCGGCCACTCGGCGAGCGACACCGTCGACGCGGCCTCGTTCGAGGTGACCGCGACCAAGGAGGTGCCCGCGACCGGTCGGACCTACTTCACCGAGACGCGGGTCGAGGACGCCGAGTAGCCCGTCGCGGCGTTCTCGGACTTTCTTCTCCGTCTCCTACTCTGCTTGCTGGCTGGACGCGGCGCTGTTCGGAATTTTATGTCGAAGCGTCCCGCGGCGCGTTCGAACGCGCCGCGGGACGCGAGCAGTGACAGGACAGTTGCTTTCGGACGATACGTCGGTAGCGCGTTAGCGCGAGTGGGCTCGGTCGGCGGCCGCGGCGGTCGACTCAGACGGTGACCGTGTCGTTGACGAGTCGGCCGATGCGGTCGATGTCGATGGTGACTTCATCGCCCTCGACGAGCGTGAACGTCTCCGGCGGGACGAGCGCGGTGCCGGTGAGCAACACGAGCGTCTCGGGCAGGCTGTTGTGCCGGCGGAGGTAGGAGACGAGCTCTTCGCACGTGGTCGCCATCTCGCCGGTCGTGGTCGAACCCTCGTAGACGGTTTCGCCGTCGCGCTCGATGGACAGCGACATCGTGAGGTCGTGGGGGTCGCCGACGGTTTCGGGCGTGGCGACGCAGGGGCCGACCGAGCAGCACTTGTCGTACACCTTCGCCTGCGGGAGGTACAGCGGATTCTCGCCCTCGATGTCGCGGCTGGAGACGTCGTTGCCGACGGTGTAGCCCACGACCTCGCCGCGGTGGAGCACCACGCCGAGTTCCGGTTCCGGGACGTTCCACTCCGAGTCGCCGCGGACGCCGATGGATTCGAGCGGGCCGACAGTCCGCGAGGGCGTCGCCTTCAGGAACAGCTCCGGGCGCTCGCTGTCGTAGACGTCGATGTAGACCTCGGGTTTGCCGCTCTCGGACTTACGGGCTTCCTCGCTGATGCGGTAGGTGACGCCCGCGGCCCACACCTCCTCGGCGACGACCGGTTGGACGGCGTCGGTTTCGAGAATCACGGGGTCGACCGGTTCGGCGTCCGGGATTCGGTTGCGGGCCACCTCGTCGACGGACGCGCCGTTGGCGTTCGCCGCTCGGCAGAGGTCCCGGAACGAACTGAGGTCGGCGGTGGCCGCGGTCAGGTCGTAGGCATCTCCGTCTTCGTTCACCGCGACGAGAGACGCAGTGGCGGAACTGCACTCGCTACCGGAGAGTCGGTAATAGCGCATAGTTGGTCATGTGTGGATACCGTTAAAAGAGTATCGCCGCAGTGGGGTGAAACGGACCGGGGTGAAATCCGTCGCGTCGCTCGGTCGAACGGTGCGAATCCGCGATTCGGTCGGGTCGACGTCGCGTCGCGCGCGGTGAGTGCTCGGAGTCGGTTCGGTTATTCGGTGAACGCCGTGAAGCCGGCAGCGACGCCGGCGGTGAAACCGGTGGCGCGAGTTCGGCTAGTCATTCGTCAAACAACTCCTCGCCCTCGACCATGTGCTCCTCGACGGTGTCGAAGTCCAGCGTCAGGCCGAGGCCGGGCTTCTCCGGAATCTCCATCCGGCCCTCCCGGATGAGGCCGCTCTCCTCGACGAGGTCCTCCCACCAGCCCAACTGATAGGAGTGGTACTCGACCGCCAGCGAGTTCGGGATGGCCGCGGCGACCTGGGCCGACGCCATCGTGCCGACCGGCGAGGAGACGTTGTGCATCGCCACCGGCACGTAGTACATGTCGGCGATGTCTGCGACCTTCCGGGTTTCGCGCATCCCGCCCACTCGGGGCAGGTCGGGCGCGATGATGTCGACCGCCTGGGGCTCCAGCAGGGTGCGCTGGCCGTGCTTGCGGTAGACGTTCTCGCCGACCGCAATGGGCGTCGTCGTCGACTGGGTGACGCTGGCCTGGACGTCATGGTTCTCCGGCGGGACGGGGTCCTCGAGCCACCAGACGTCGTACTCCTCGAGTTTGCGGGCGAGCCGTTTCGCGCTGCCCGCCGAGAATGACCAGTGGCAGTCGAACGCGACGTCGGCGCGGTCGCCGACGGCCTCGGTGACCGCCTCGACGATCTCGACCTTGTGGTCGATCTCGGGGCCGCGGAGGTGGCGGTTGGCGCGGTCCTTCTCGTGACCCGAGGGCACGTCGAGGTCGAACTTGATGGCGTCGTAGCCGAGTTCCTCGACGACGCGGACGCCTTCCTCGGCGCAAGCCTGGGGGTCGGCCTCGTCCTCGGTGTGGAGGTCGCAGTACACCCGAACCTCGTCGCGGTACTTCCCGCCGACGAGTTGGTAGGCGGGTACGTCGAGCAGTTTGCCCGCCACGTCGTGGAGCGCGATTTCGATGCCCGAGATGGCGGAGACGACCTTTCCGGAGATGGAGCCCTCGCCGCTCATCTTCTGGATCATGTGCTCGTAGAGACGGTCGATGTCGAGGGGGTTCTCGCCGACCACGAACGGCTTCATCCGCTCGATAATCTCGGCGTCGCCGCCGCCCCAGTAGGACTCGCCGATGCCGGTGACGCCCGCGTCGGTGTAGACCCGCACGAGAATCCAGGGGTAGTTGCCGTCGACCATCGTGGTCTGGACGTCGGTGATCTTCGCGTCGCGCACGCCGCCCCGGGAGTTCGTGAGACCCATCGTCTCGCCCGAGAGGTCGCGCATCGTATACTCCGCGTTCGGGTCGCGGAGCTTCGCAAGGTCAACCATTGCGTGCGAGATATTCCCAGGGGCGGTAGTAAAGGTTGTGAATTGCCCGACGGGTTGCCGGGGCGTCGGTACTCGATTTCGACGCGGTCGCCAGTTCCGGACTCGGCGACCTACTCGACCGAAACGCGCTCGCCGCGCTCGGCGGCCTCGTAGATGGCCGCGAGCGCGCGCATGTCGACGAGGGCGTGTTCGCCGTCGGGAGACGGCGCGACCCCGCGAAGGACGCGGTCGGCGAAGTAGTCGAACTCCTCGGTCATCTCGTCGCCCATCAGGTCGCGGCGACCGTCGTCGACGACGACCTCGCGGCCGTCGGGTTGGCGGAGCGAGAGCGTCTGGGGCGTCTGGCCGAGGAACGCGGGTTCGAGTATCAGTTCGCCGTCGGTGCCCACGACCCGGAAGTGACCCGACAGGTGGGAGTGCTGGCTGGCGGTGCAGGCGGCGTAGGTGCCATCGTCGAACTCGACGGTGAAGGTGGCGTGCTGGTCGGGCACGTCGCCGAACGCCCGGTTCTCCGAGTGCATCTGGGCGGTCGCGCTCGTCGGGTCGGCGTCGAGGACGAAGCGGGCGGTGTTGAGCGGGTAGATGCCCAGGTCCATCACCGTCGCGCCGTAGCCGGCGAGGTCGGGGTCGAGGCGCCACTGGTCGGGGTCCTCCGAGACCACGTCAAGCATCTGCTGGCCCATGTGGCCGTGGACCGCGACCGGGTCGCCGACGGCCCCGTCCCGGAGCAGTTCGCGCATCCGCCGGACCTGCGGGTCGGTCTGCATCCGGTAGGCGACCATGAGCGGCACGTCGGCGTCCCCGGCGGCCGCGACCAGTTCCTCGGCCCGCTCGACGGTCGCCTCCACCGGTTTCTCGCAGAGGACCGCCTTCCCGTGGTCGGCGGCCGCCTCGACGTACGGGAGGTGGTAGGCGTTGGGCGTGCAGACGTAGACCGCGTCGTACTCGTCGGTCGCCGCACCGTCGACGAACTCGTCGTACGTGACGGTGGCGGCGATGGTGTCGGTTTCGGCCTCGTCGGCGACCGACTCGGCCTTCTCGCGGCTACTGCTGACGACGACGGTCGTCTCGCAGAACTTCGAGTCGGCGACCGCGGGGATGGCCTGTTCGCGGGTCCACCAGCCGAGGCCGACCATCGCGAGGCGGAGCGTCCCCGACTCCAGTTCCTCCCAGTCACGCCGCCTGACGCTGCGCAGGTAATCGTCGACTGCCATACTCGCGTGGTTCGGGCCGACCGGCAAAAGTGTAGTGGACCCACCCGCGGGCCGCGTTCGAGAGTCCGCCCGGCGCGACGCTGAGGGGGACGCGGCCGCGCACCCGCGCGGTCGCGCCCCCGACCCCGGCGAATCCGTGCCGAACCGTAACAGTGGTATGGGACGATTCTGAAATAACGCACGATGCCGGAGAAGAACTACGTCAACGGAGAGTGGGTAGAATCGGAAACCGGCGACACCGTCGAGGTCGCGAATCCCGCCGACCCGAGCGAAGTCGTCGCGAGTTACCAGCAGTCGAGCGCGGCCGACGCGACCGCGGCCGTCGAGGCCGCGGCCGCGGCCCAGGACGAGTGGGCGGCCACGCCCGGTCCCGAGCGCGGGCGCATCCTCCGCCGGGCGGGCAACTGGCTCGCCGACCGCAAGGAGGGGCTGACCGAACAGCTCGTCGCCGAGGAGGGCAAGGCCTACGCCGAGGCCAACGGCGAGGTCCAGCGCGCCATCGACATCTTCCACTACTTCGCGGGGAAGGCCGCCGACCTCGGCGGCACCGTCAAGGGGCCGAGCGCGAGCGACCAGCGCCTCTACACGGTCAAGGAGCCGGTGGGCGTCGCCGCGCTCATCACGCCGTGGAACTACCCCATCGCGATTCCGGCGTGGAAGCTCGCGCCCGCGCTCGCCGCCGGGAACACCGTCGTCCTGAAGCCGGCGTCGGTCGCGCCCGGCGTCGCGCTCGAACTCGCGCAAGCGCTCGACGAGGCCGGCCTCCCTGACGGCGCGCTCAACGTCGTCACCGGGCCGGGCAGCGCCGTCGGCACCGAGTTCATCGAACACGACGCGGTCGACGCCGTCTCGTTCACCGGCAGCAGCGAGGTCGGCCAGATGGTCTACGACCAGGCGACCGACGCCGGCAAGCGCGTCCAGACCGAACTCGGCGGCAAGAACCCGACCGTGGTCAGCGCCTCGGCCGACCCCGCCGAAGCCGCCGACATCGTCGCCAGCGGCGGGTTCGGTACCACCGGCCAGTCGTGCACCGCGTGTTCGCGGGCCATCGTCCACGAGGACGTCTACGACGAGTTCGTCGACGAACTCGTCGACCGCGCCAAGTCCGTCGACGTCGGCCCCGGCCTCGACCACGAGATGGGCCCGCAGGTTTCCGAGGGTGAACTCGAATCGACGCTGGAGTACATCGAGGTCGCCGAGAACGAGGGCGCGACGCTTGCGGCGGGCGGCGGCGTCCCCGAGTCGGCCGAAACCGAGACGGGCTACTTCGTCGAACCGACCGTCTTCGTCGACGTCGACAACGACATGCGCATTGCCCAGGAGGAGGTCTTCGGCCCGGTGGTCGCCGTCATCGAGGTTTCGGACTTCGAGGAGGGCCTCGGAGTCGCCAACGACGTCCCCTACGGACTGTCGGCCAGCGTCGTCACGAACGACCACTCGGAGGCCAACCGATTCGTCCGCGACGTCGAGGCGGGCGTCGCCAAGGTGAACGCCAAAACGACCGGACTCGAACTCCACGTCCCGTTCGGCGGGTTCAAGCGGTCGTCCAGCGAAACCTGGCGCGAGCAGGGCGACGAGGGTCTGGAGTTCTACACCATCGAGAAGACCGTCTACGACAGCTACTGAGTTCGAAGGTCGATTCCGAACACCGAGGAACGACCGCGACCGAGTAACCTGGTCGCGGTCGGGTCTGTCATTCCGTTCGGTCGAGTCGCCGCATCGGCACCACGCCCGGTTCGGCGATGTCGACCCTGTCCCCTACTTCCACGACCTCTATCACCCGCGGGTAGGCGAACGACTTCGCGTGCTCGTGGAGCGCCGTCGGGTCGGCGGTGACGCCCTTCCACGTGTCGTAGTGGACCGGCAGCACCCGGTCGGCCCGCACCGCGTTCGCCGCTTCGACGACCTGGCTCTCGTCCATGTACCACCGGGTCCGGCGCGGCCCGCCGTCGGCGCCCAGCGGAAGGCGGCCGACCGTCCCGACGGTGAACGACGCGACGTCGACGTCGAACTCGGCCCCGATTTCCTCGAACGCCTCGGCGGGTCGGCTGTCGCCGGCGACGAACAGCGTCTCGTCGCCGCACTCGACGACGTACGAGACGGCGAACTTCGTGTCGGGGTCGTTCGCCGGCCGGACGTGGACCGTCAGGTCGCCGATCGAGAGTTCGTCCCCCTCCTCGACCGACGCGCGTGCGTCGGCGGGAATCGTCTCGTCGCCGTCGTAGTCGTACTCCTCGTGGGCGTCTCCGGGAGTGAAGACGGGTGCGCCGGTGTTCGCGGCGATGGGGGCGACGGAGGGCGGATGGAGGTGGTCGACGTGCTCGTGGGTGACCAGCACGGCGTCGCAGTCGGTCACCGCCGCGGGGTCGACCGGCACGGGAATCATCCGGACGGTCACGGGCGGATTGCCGTCGCCGAAGTACGGGTCGACGTACAGCGTCGCCCCGGGCGACCGGACCACGAACCCGTGACAGCCGAGGTACCACAGCGAAAGGCCCTCGGGGTCGGCGGCTTCGACTTCTGATTCGACGAACCACGAATTCCAGTTGCTCGTTACCATGGATGGCTCACGACCATGGGCGTACGCGGGAACGCGGCCCACATAAAACGTTCGCGGTCGGCCGTAGTTGCCCCGTGAGTGGTTCACTCGACGCGGTCGGGCATCTCGAACGACCCCGTCAGGTTGCCGACCCGGACGCGGTAGGTCCCCGACTCGACGACACGGCCGGTCCGGGGTTTGTAGAAGCCGAAGTGCTCGGCGGGAATCGAGAGCGAGACCGTCGCGGATTCATCGGGCGACAGTTCGACGCGCTCGAACCCGACGAGTTTCCGCGCGGGCTGGACCCGCGAACTCGTCTCCTGGCGGGCGTACGCCTGGACCGTCTCGGTGGCGGGGCGGTCGCCGGCGTTGGTCACCTCCACCGCGAGTTCGACGACCGGCGCGTCGCCGTTCGGCGACGCGCCGGTCGTGGAAACGCGGAGGTCGTCGTAGGCTAACTCGGCGTAGCTGAGGCCGTGGCCGAAGGGGTACAACGGGTCGTAGGAGTCGGGGTGTTCGTCCTCGCCGATGGGCGTGGGGTGCGCGAGGCGGTCGAAGTGCTGGGGGAGGTCGCCGGTCGACTTCGGAATCGACGCCGGCAGGCGGCCGCTGGGGTCGTTGTCGCCGAACAGCGTCTCGGCGACGGCCGCGCCGCCCTCGGTGCCCGGATAGTAGGCCATGAGTATCGCGGGGACGTGCTCGTCCATCCAGTCGACGATGAGCGGCCGGCCGGTGATCAGGACGCCGACGACCGGCGTGCCGGTGGCGTGAACCCGCCGGACGAGTTCGCGCTGGGCTTCCGAGAGCCGCAGTTCCGACCGGGTCGGCCACTCGCCGGTTTCGACGCCCGACTGGACCGAGGGGCCGAACTCGTGGAGGTACCAGCCCTCGCCGAGCGCCAGCACCGCGACGTCGGCCGCTTCGGCCTTCTCGACCGCGGCGTCGACGTCGAGTTCCTCGTTGAGCGTCGTCCCCTGCTCGTAGTTGACGGTCCCGTCGGCCCGACTTCGAATCGCTTCGAGCACCGTCTCGCCGGGAACGTCGGTCGGTTCGGTGACGCTCCAGCCGCCGAGTTGGTGGACGATGTCGTCGGCGTTCGGCCCGCCGACGAACACGTCCTCGTCGCCCGACAGTGGGAGGAGGCCGTCGTTCTTCAGCAGGGTCATGCTGTCGCGGGCGGCCGCCTTCGCGGTCCGGCGGTGCTCCTCGGAGGCGAGCGTCTCGCGGGCGCGGTCCTCGTCGACGTAGGGGTCCTCGAACAGTCCGAGTTCGAACTTCAACCGGAGGACGCGCCGGACGCTCTCGTCGACGAGGTCGGCGTCCAGGTCGCCGCTCTCGATCAGGTCGGTCAGGGACGCGGCGTGCCCGACGTTGCCGACCGACTCGACGTCGAGGCCCGCCTCGCGGGCCTGCCGGATGCCGTCGCGGTGGTCGGCGGCGGTGCCGTGGTCGTCGTGGAGGTGGCGGACGCCGGCCCAGTCGGAGACGACGTGGCCGTCGAAGCCCAGTTCCTCGCGCAACAGGTCGGTCAGGAAGTACGCCGACCCGTGCATCGGTTCGCCGTTGACGGAGTTGTACGAGGGCATCACCGACTCGACGCCCGCGCCGAGCGCGGCTTCGAACGGCGGGACGAAGACGTTTCGGAGTTTGTACTCCGAGACGTCGACCGGGGAGGCGTCCTCGCCGCGCTCGGGTTCGCTGTAGGCCGGGAAGTGCTTCGCGGTGGCGACGACCGAATCTGGGTCGCCGAGTCCGTCGCCCTGGTAGCCCCGGACCTTCGCCGCGGCCATCTCGGCGCAGAGTCGGGGGCTCTCGCCGAAGGTTTCGAAGATGCGACCCCACCGGGGGTCGCGGCCCACGTCGCAGGTCGGCGAGTAGTTTTGATGGGCGCCGGTCCGGCGGACCTCGGTCGCGGTGATGCTCGCGGCGGCCTCGACGGCTTCGGGGTCCCACGTCGCCGCGGTGCCGAGTCCGTTCGGGAACACGGTCGACCCGGCGACGTAGGCGTGGCCGTGGACCGCGTCGACGTTCAGCAACAGCGGAATCCCCAGTCGGGTTTCCTCGGTGGCGACGCGCTGGAGTTCGTTGGCGGCGTCGACGACGTCGCCGACCCGCTTGGCGGGCGACCCGGCCCAGCCGAACGGTGCGGCGACCCCGAGGTGGTGGTCGCGGACGGCGTCCTTCACGTCGTCGAGGTCGTTCGACTGAAAGTCGAGGTGGCCCAGCCACGTGCCGACGAGTTGGCCGGCCTTCTCGGCGTCGGTCATCCGGTCGAGGAGGTCGTCGATTCGGTCGGCGGTCGCGGCGTCCGACCGGAGATAGCGTGGTCCGTCTTCGTCCTCGTGCATTGGTCACATATATTTACTCGGCACGGTATAAATCCTCGGGAGGGCGCGGGATACGGGCGTCCAGTCCGTCGATATCGGGCGAATCCGGCCGGCAATCGTCGGCCACCGGACGGAACCACGCGCGCATCGGCGTTGCCGGCACGACTGTGCCGGCAACGCCGGCAGCCCCGACCGATTTTCGACGTCGCGGGTGCTCCCACGGGTCGCCGAACCCGCACGTATTTAAATGACGGACCGCATCCTACGTCCATGCCAACGGACTCGTCGAACCCGCTCGACGGAATCGACCCGGAGTCGGTGTCCCCGGACGACGTCGACGAAGCGGCGGTGCGCGCCGCGCTCGACTCCTCGAACCCGCTGGTCCGCCAGCGGGGCATGATGGTCTGCGAAACCCTCGCGGCGGCCGACGTCGACGCGGTCGAACCGTTCCTCGACGACGTCGCGGCGCTCGCTTCCGCCGACAACGCCGCCGTCGGACTGCGCGCCATCGCCGTCCTCGACGCCGTCGCCGAGGACGAACCGGCGGCGCTCGACGGCAGGGTCGCCGGCCTCGCCGAAGCGGCGGCAAGCGACCTCGTGGACGTCCAACTCACCGCCGCGACCGCACTCGGAAAACTCGTCGTCGAGCGGCCCGACCTCGTGGGACCGTACGCTCGCCGACTGGTCGAGGCCGTTCGCGCCACCGAACTCGAACCCGGCATCCCCGACGTCGGCGACGTCGTGGACGACCGGGTGACCCGGCAGACGATTCAGGAGCACGAGGAGGGAGAGCGCAGGCGGCGCATGTCCGGCCGGCGGACGCTCGTCAACGTCGCGGTGGCGGTCGCCGAGACGGAACCGGAAACGGCGTTCGATGCGGTCGACGACCTCGCCGCGCTGCTGGACGACGTCGACCCGGGCGTCGCCGGCGCCGCCGTCGACGCGCTCGCCGAACTGGCGGCCGCCGACCCGGACGTCGTCGCGCCCGTCCGCGACGACATCGTCGACTGCCTCGACCACGACCGAACCTTCGTCCGTGCGCGTGCGATTCGGGCGCTCGGCGAACTCGGAGACGACGCGGTCGTGCCGAAACTCGAAACCGTCGCGGAGACGGACGACGACGAGGACGTTCGGGAACTCGCCGCCGACACCGTCGACTTCCTCGCGGGAGCGTCGTAGTTGGCTTGTGTATCGCGAACGTGCCCGCACATCGCGACGCGGAGCCCGACCGGGACCGCTCGGGTCAGTACCGAGACGGGGCCGCTTCACTCGTTCATCGCCCGCTTCGTGCAGTACCAGTAGGCCGCGCTGAAGAAGACGAATCCGCCGCCGACCAGGACGGCGTCGATGACCAGGATGGGGAACGTTGAGTCGCCGGGGCCGACGAACAGGGCCGACAGACCGAGCAGGAGTCCCATCGCAATGAGCACGCCGAGTATCAGCCGCATCTGCTCGCGTTGAGCGCAGAGGAGATCCAACAGCGTCGACGTCTTCGACATACTGACTATTCGACCGACGCGCGTCAAAAACCTAGTGGTGCCGCCGGCGCGACTCGTCGGAGTTCAGACTCCGCCCGTCTTGTTCCCAACTCCGCCGTCCGATTCCCGTCCTCGCTCGTTCGGAACCCGCCCGCGCTCGTCGGGAATCCCCGAGTACTCGTAGAAGTACGCGGTCAGCGCGTCGCGCCACCGCTCGGCCTGGGCGACCTGCTCGTCGAATCGCTCGGCGACGTGGCGGTGTCGCCGGTCGTCTATCTTCCCGTCGAGGTCGCGCCACAGTTCCCGGAGACGTTCGGCCGCCTCGACGCCTGTGAAGCAGTTATCGTAGAGTCGCTGGACGACGGTGGTTCCGTCGGCGAGTTCGTGGTCCCAGGGGAGGTGGTGGAAAAAGAGGAGGAGTTTCTCGGGGCACTCTTCGACCGACTCGTATCGCGCGGCGACCGGGTCGCGGTACTGGCCGGCGTAGCCGCTCCCGCTCTCGGTCCGGTCGACGCCGATACCGTCCTCGGTCGCGCCGTGGTAGCCCGGCCACTCGTCTGGCGAGGGGTAGTAGTGGTTCTCCAGGTACTCCTCGCCGTTGTGCATCATGTGCATCAGTCCGAGGCCGCCGGTCGTGTAGTCGACGTTGGCCTCCCAGGAGTCGCGGAGAATCTTGGCGACGGTGGACACGACCTCCCCGTCGGTTCCGAACGTCCGGCGGACCCACTCGTCGGTTATCTCGTCGGCCGGCAGTTCGGGGTTCCAGGCGACGCGCCCGAAGGCGTAGAGGTTCGCCTGGGCGAGATAGTGGCCGGTCCAGTTGTAGTCCTCGCCGACGCTCCCGACGCCGACGACGCCCTCGCCGTCACCCCGGAACAGCGACCGAACCGGTGTTTCCTCGCCGTCGGCGCGGGTGTCGAACTCGAAGATCTCCTTCCACATCGGGAGGTGGTAGGTCGCGTGGACGCCCTGGCCGGTGTACTCCCCGGTGACCTGGAACTCCAGGCCGAGGTCGGTGTCCGGCATCGCGCCGAACAGCGTCGACACCGGTTCCCGTGGTTGGAAGTCGATGGGGCCGTTCTTCACCTGGACGGTGACGTTGTCGGCGAAGTCGCCGTCGAGCGGTTCGAAGGTGTCGTAGGCCTGGACCGCCCGGTCCTCGTGGGAGCCGTAGACGAACGCGCGCCACCAGACCCGACCGCCGTGGGGTTCGAGCGCCTGTGCGATGGCGTTGGCCCCGTCGACGTGGTCGCGGCCGTAGTCGTAGGGACCGGCCTGGCCCTCCGAGTCCGCCTTGACGAGGAAGCCGCCGAAGTCGGGAATCAGGTCGTACACCTCGTCGGCCTTCTGGCGCCACCACGCCCGGACGTCGTCGTCGAGCGGGTCGGCGGTGTCGAGGTCCCCGACCAGCATCGGGGCCGCGAAGTTGACCGAGAGGTAGGTGCGAATCCCGTAGCGACGGAACACCGACGCCAGGCCGGTGAGGTCTTCGAGCCGCCGGGTTTCGAGCAGTCGCCACCCTTCGAACGCGTCGAACGCCGCGTTGGCGCTCTCCCGCGGCGGTTTGGTCGTGTTGACGTTGTTGAGGACGATTCCGTTGATACCGACCGAGGCCAGCAGGCGGGCGTAGTCCTCGTAGCGGTCCCGGAGGTCCGGAAGTCGTTCGAAGTCGAAGATGGACTCGCCGGCGTACCCGCGCTCGACCGACCGGCGGAACGGGGTGTCCCAGTGGTTTAGCAGTCGGTTCGGGTAGGCCGGTTCCTCCCGAACGTCGAGGTCGGCGATAGGGTCGCCGACGCTCAACAGTCCCAGGAGGTGGAAGGTTCCGTACACCAGTCCGCGGTCGGTGGGCGCGGTCACGACCAGACAGTCGGCGTCGTTCCACTCAACCGCCCGGAGGAGATAGCCGCCGTCGGCGAGGGATTCGACCTCGTCGACGGGGACCGACTCGGCGATCATCGCCATGTCGTTGGGGGTGCCGACGGCGAGGAACCCGTCGACCGTCGTCGGCGGGTGTTGCCAGAGGTGCGGGTCCTCGCCGAGCAGTCCGGGCAGTGCCCGCCGAAGTTCGTCCCGGACCGCACTGCACTCGGGGGACTTCTCCACGACGTACGCGTGTCTACACCGCCGTCGGTACGAGTCGAGGCGCTCGCCGTCGGCGACGCGGTCGTACCGGAGCCAACAGTTGTCGTACTGCTCCATCGGTATCGGAGTATCCGACGGTCCGGAAAAGGGTTGTGGTCAGCGGGCGGCGTCGGCCGCGGTCGTCCGCGACCGACGCTACCCGTGCCGCGACCGACGCCGCCCGTGAGTGCCCTTCAGCGCGGCGCTCGTCCGTCGTCTCTCGGAGGTCGTCGGGGTCGGTTCTCGAGAACGACCGGACCGTCCTTCGAAGACTGAGTCGGCAGGTGCTCATCGGCCATGATTGACCATCACAATGTTTATCACCACCTATGTTAACATATACAGTGCTATGACATCCGATTCCGACCGGGGCGAGTATAGCGACGTGATTAGCCGCCGCAGGATGTTGGCGGTCGCCGGGGCGTCCGGTATAGCTACCCTGGCGGGTTGTTCAGGCGGCAACCAGGACGGTACCACGACCGATTCCGGCACCACGACCGATTCCAGCGGTGGTGGCGGCGGAACCCAGACGTCCGGCGGTGGTGGCGGCGCCACCGTCCACGACGCGACATATATTGCAGCTTATACGGGTAACCCGGTCGACCTCCACTTCAACTCCTCGGCGAGCCAGAACTATAGCTGGCCCGCGGCGCGGAGCGTCTTCGCACCGTTTCTCAAGTACTCGTTCAACAAGAAGAAGTTCCTGTACGGCGCACTCGACGACCTGAAGATCGAGGGTCAGGAGGCCACGCTCACCTTCCGCGACGACCTGAAGTGGGACAACGGCGACGACTGGACCACCGAGGACCTCGACGTCCAGCTCCAGTTGGCGAAGAAGACCGGCAGTTCGCTGTGGGGCTATCTGGACGACTACAAAATCGTCGACAAGAAGACGGCCAAACTGATGCTCTCTGGGCCGACGAACCCCCAGATTATCAAGTTCGAACTCACCAACTTCTTCGTCGATACCAAGAAGGAAATCCACAGCAAGTGGCTCGACAAGCCCGCCGAGGAGTACCTGCAGTGGGCGTACGAGGACCCCGTGGCGAGCGGCATGTGGTCGTTCGTGAAGAAGGGCCGCCAGGCGTTCGAGTTCGAACGCAACGAGCGGTTCTACAAGTCCGACAACGTCAACTTCGAGAACTTCACCATCGAGAGCTTCGGCGGGAACACGGCTCAGCACCAGGCGCTGCTCAAGGCCGACCACATCGACGCGGCGCCCAGCCTGTTCACGCCGCCGCAAATCGCGAAGCGATTCCCGAAACACGTCGTCGAGGTCAACATTCCCGCGAAGTGGGGGTACGGCATCGTGTTCAACCACAACGACCCCGACTTCGGCAATCGGAAGGTCCGCCAGGCCATCGCCCACGTCATCAACCGTCAGTCCATCGTCGACAACGCCGGCCCGCGGACGAAGTTCGTGGCGCCGATTCCCTGCGGTATCGCGCCCAAGGACCAGAAGAAGTGGCTCGGCGACTGGTACGGCGACTTCGAGACCTACGGCCCCAAGGCGAGCCAGACCGACAAGGCGACCAAACTGCTCGAAGAGGCCGGCTATACCAAGAAAAAGGGCACGTGGCGCAACAGTAGCGGCAAGAAGCTCGGCGGTAACTACTACTCGCCGGCGGGCTGGACCGACTGGACGACGATGACCCAGACGGTCACCAGCCAGCTCAACGACTTCGGCTTCGACTTCTCCATCAGTACGAAGCCGACCAACGACTGGTTCAACCAGTACTCCGGCAGCAACTTCAAGATGGGCAGCTTCTACTGGCTGCCCGGCGGGTCGCGGTCGGCGTTCCCGTACTTCCCGCTGTACTACCAACTCTGGGCCAGCGACATCGGCGGCGGCCACAACTACCGGGAGAAGGCCGACACCGAACAGACCGTCCCCGGTCGGAACGGCGGCGAGATGACGCTCAACCCGCTAAAGACGACCGAGAAGATCGCACAGCAGCCCAACGACGAGAAGTCACGGCCCTTCGTCCAGAAGTCGGCGTGGCACAACCACATCGAACTGCCGTTCCTCGGCCTGGTGTCGAAGTACGAGCAGTCGTGGACCACGAACGACGAGTGGACCACCGCCAAGAAGGACAGCGCCAATCGGCAGGTCAAGTGGCCCCAGTGGTGGTGGCCCCACGAGGGCGACCTCCAGTACAAAGGATAGTTAACCTCAAGGGAACGCCAACCGAACTCGACTACTACGTTCACAACCTATGAACTACTATCTCAGACGGATGGCCAGAATTCCGTTGACCGTCCTCGCGGTCGCGACGTTCACGTTCGGGTTGATTCGGCTCCTGCCGGGCGGGCCGTTCACCCAACTGCGGATTCAACTCATCCGCCGGGGCGTCCCGGTCGAACAGGTCAACGCCCGCATCGAGGCGCTCCAGAACATCCGACCGGACGCGCCGCTCTGGCAGCAGTACCTCGACTACCTCGTCGGCCTCGCCCAACTCGACCTCGGGCGCTCGATATCGCTGAACCAGCCCGTGATGGACGTCCTCGCCCGGGCGCTGCCCTGGACGGTGTTCCTCGTAGTGACGTCCACGGTGCTGATGTTCGTCATCGGCGTCCTCATCGGGTCGGTCCAGGCCTACTGGGAGGGGTCGCGGTTCGACCAGCTGACGTCGGGCGGGTCGATCTTCCTGATGTCGGTTCCGTACTACATCTTCGCCGTGATACTCCTGTTCTTCCTGGGGTTCCAGTGGAACGTGTTCCCGACGGGAGACGCGGTCGCGCGCGGCGTCGAGGCCGGACTCAATCTCGCGTACATCACGAGCGTCCTCCGGCACGCCGCGTTGCCCATCATCGCGTTCACCATCGGGGGAATCGGGTCGACCGCGCTCAACATGCGCGGCAACGGCATCCAGGTGCTCGGCGAGGAGTACGTCGAGGTCGCGCGACTCCGCGGCCTCTCCGACGGCCGCATCGCCACCCAGTACGTCGCCAAGAACGCCATCCTGCCGATGTACACCGGGCTGTTGCTGTTGATCGGCTTCCGCCTCGGCGGCACCGTGGTGCTCGAACAGATCTTCTCGTACCCCGGACTGGGCTACTACCTCATCCAGGCGGTCAACGCGAACGACTACCCGCTGATGATGGGGTGTTTCTTGGTCATCACGGTCACGCTGGTCGTCGCGGTCTGCATCGCCGACCTGACCTACGGGTTGATCGACCCGCGCATTAGCGCAGGTGATTCCGATGGTTACTGAGGCCGACTCCCCGTCGGAGGACATCGACTGGCGCTCCGACGCGTCGGCCGCCGAGATGAGCCGCCGCGACCAGCTAGAAGAGCTGTACGAGCGGCTGATCTACGAACCGGCCGTCGTCGCGTGGTCGGACACGCGGACGCGGCTAGGCATCGTCATTCTGAGCGTCTACGTCCTCATGGCGCTCGTCGAGGTGTTCGGACTCTGGCGCAACCCCGACCCGAACCAGGCCGAGCAGTTCCTCAAGCCGTTCCAGAACTGGGCGTACCCGCTGGGGACGACCAAGTCCGGCGTCGACCTGCTGGCGCTGATAATCGACTCGACGCCGTTCATCCTGCTGATGGTGCTGGCCGGCGGCGTGTGGGCGACCGGCGTCGCGGTCGTGGTCGGCACGGTTTCGGGCTACAAGGGCGGCCGGGTCGACACCGTCATCACGTCCGTCTCGGACTTCTTCATGGCGATTCCGGGCCTGCCGCTGGTCATCATCCTGGCCATCACGCTCAGTCCGGAGAACCCGATACTCCTCGGGGTCATCCTCACCATCAACTACTGGGCCGGCCTGGGTCGCTCGATACGGTCGCAGGTCCTCTCGATTCGGGAAGCCAGCTACGTCGAGGCGGCCCGGACGATGGGGACGAGCACGCCGCGGATTATCCTCAAGGACGTGCTCCCGAACATC
The DNA here is from genome assembly GCF_024138165.1 of Halorussus vallis. Classification (NCBI taxonomy): domain Archaea; kingdom Methanobacteriati; phylum Methanobacteriota; class Halobacteria; order Halobacteriales; family Haladaptataceae; genus Halorussus; species Halorussus vallis. Next base: position 53,962 of record NZ_CP100002.1, read on the forward strand.
ATGCCGTACGTGATGGTCAACTTCGTGCTCGCCGCGCGCTACACCATCTTCGCGTCGGTCGGGCTGTACTTCATCGGCGTGCTGCCCTACACCGGACAGAACTGGGGCGTCACGCTGAACAACGCGTACAACAGCGGCGCCCTGTTCGGCATGGAAACGCTCTACTGGCTACTCGTACCGATGCTCTCCATCGTCGGGCTCGCGTTCGGACTCATCCTGGTGAGCCAGGGGATGGACCGAATCTTCAATCCGCGGGTCCGGACCCGGCTCACCGGCGAGTCCGAGTCCGTCGAGGAGAGCGAGAACGAGACGTCCACGGAGGCGTGGGTTTAGATGGCTACCGACATTCAATCCGGCGACCGACCGACGACCAAATCGACCGACGGCGACCCGATCCTGGAGATTAGAGACGCGAACGTCACCTACAGCGAGGGCGAAACCTACGTCCTCGAGGACGTCAACGTCAACATCGACCGCCACGAAGTGCTCGGCATCGTCGGCGAGAGCGGCAGCGGCAAGTCGATGTTCGCCTCCGCGCTGCTCGACGCCGTCCCGGACCCCGGCGTGCTCACCGGTCAGATCGACTACCACCGCCCCAACGGGACGACCGTCGACGTGCTGGAGTTGAGCGACGAGGAACTCCGGAAGTTCCGCTGGGAGGAGATCTCGATGGTGTTCCAGGGCGCGATGAGTTCGTTCAACCCGACGATGAAGATCGGCGCCCACTTCAAGGAGACGCTCAAGAGCCACGACAAGAACGTCTCGGAGGGCCTCGACTTCGCGCGCGAACTCCTCGAGAACCTCTATCTGGAACCCGAGCGGGTACTCGACTCGTACCCCCACGAACTGTCGGGCGGGATGCAACAGCGCGCGCTCATCGCGCTGAGCATGGTACTCGACCCGGAAGTGCTGGTGATGGACGAACCGACCGCCGCGCTCGACCTGCTGATGCAGCGGTCGATCCTGCAGTTGCTCGACGACCTCCAGAGCGAGTACGACCTCACCATCATCTTCATCACCCACGACCTGCCGCTGGTGGCGTCGCTCGCCGACCGGATGGCCATCATCTACGCGTTCCAGTTCGCCGAGATCGGCCCGCGCGACGAGATCATCGGCGACTCCGCCCATCCCTACACCAGGGCGCTGTTGAACGCGACGCCGAACCTCGACGCGCCCCTGGAAGAGATGCAACCCATCGAAGGCGAGGGTCCCGCTCCGGTGAACGTCCCCTCGGGCTGTCGGTACCACCCGCGGTGTCCGCTGGCGACCGAGAAGTGCCGGACCGACGACCCGCCGTTCGCACCCATCGACGGTGAATCCGGTGACGCCGCCCACCGGACGGCGTGTCACCACTGGCGGGAGGCCCGCGAGGAGATTCCGCTCAACTTCGGCGAGGCGGCCGAGAAGTTCGACGAACCCCGGTCGACGGGAGCGGCGGGGCTGACCACCGCCGACCGGGCCGTGGCGTCGGGCGAGACGCCGCTGCTGTCGCTCGACGACGTCGAGGTCCACTTCGAGAAGGAGCAGGGACTCATCGAGCGGTTCACCGAGGAACCGGACATCGTCCGGGCCGTCGACGGCGTCGACCTCGACATCCACGAGCAGGACCTGGTCTGTCTCCTCGGCGAGTCCGGCTGTGGGAAGACGACGCTCGGCAAGACGATGATCGGCCTCCAGCGCCCGACCGGCGGGTCCATCGAGTACCGCGGCCAGGACATCTGGGACGCCAAGGACGGAACGGGCGACGTCGAGATTCCCCACGAGGAGATCCGCCAGGCGCTCCAGATCATCCACCAAGACCCCGGAAGCGCGCTCAACCCCAACCGCCGCATCGTCAACATCCTCTCGGAGCCACTCCGGCACACCCACCCGAACATCGGCCGGAGCGAGCGCCGCAACCGGATTCACTCGCTGCTCGAACGGGTCGGGATGTCGCCGGCGGGCGACTTCATGGAACGGTACCCCCACCAGCTGTCGGGCGGCGAGAAACAGCGCGTCGCGCTGGCTCGGGCGCTGTTGATGGACCCGAACGCCATCCTGGCCGACGAGGCCATCAGCGCGGTCGACGTCTCGCTGCGCATCGGCATCATGGACCTGATGCTCGAACTCCAGGAGGAGTTCGACACCTCGTTCCTGTTCATCTCCCACGACCTCTCGAACGCGCGGTACTTCGCCGAGCACGGCGACGGCCGCATCGCGGTGATGTACCTGGGCGAGATCGTCGAGATCGGGTCGGCCGAGCGCCTCATCCACGACCCGCGCCACCCCTACACGGAGGTGTTGCGGTGGGCGACGCCGAACCTCGACCTCGACGCCATGGAGGCCGAGGACCCGCCGATCCGCGACATCGACGTGCCGGACCCGGTCGACCCGCCCTCGGGTTGCAAGTTCCACACGCGCTGTCCGGTCGCCCGCAAGGCGTGCAAGAAGGAGGAACCGGCGCTGGCGGACATCGACGGCGGCGACGGGAAGGCGGCGTGCTTCCGCGAGGACCCCGACCACGCCTACTGGGACAGCGAACCCCTCGAAGGCGCGGTCGAAGACCCGGACGTGACCGTCGACAACTGAACGCCCGCCCTCCGTCTTCGCGACCGTCCGCCGACTCGGCGTCGAGCGCCAGCAACAGAACTATTGAGGACGCGGATAGAGGTCGTACCAATGACACGGTACGAACCGGAGTGCGTGGACGGGACCCTGTTCCTCGTCGCCGAGAACGACGCCGACGACCGCGTCGAAATCGGCGCCCTCGACCACGTGGTCGACGCGGTCGGCGGCGACACGTACGTCATCGAGTACGACGACAAACAGCGGATGCAGCCGTGGCTGGAGGCCGACGACGGGAAACTCGACGTCGACGTTCGCGAGACGGTGACGACGCTGCCCCACACCCAGGAGACGGTTTCGGAACTCCGCGAGTACGACATGGACACCGCGAGGTACGGCCTGCCAACGCGGACGTTCAAGTTCGCCGACGCGTTCGTCGACATCCTCGAACGACAGGGCCGCGAGGATTCCTGACGCGGCGGCCCGCGCCGGAGAGGACAACCTTTTTGCGCCCGACTCGAATAGTCGCTCGGTATGGCACAACGCGCAGCGAACGGACCGCTCTACGTTCTCTCGGAGGACTCACAGCGCGTCGCCGGCGACGACGCCCGAACCGCGAACCTCACGGCCGCCAAGGCCGTCGCCGACGCCGTCCGGACGACGTTGGGACCGCTCGGCATGGACAAGATGCTGGTCGACGACGGCGGTAACGTGGTTGTCACGAATGACGGCGTCACGCTGTTGGAGGAGATGGACATCGACCATCCGGCGGCGGAGATGGTCGTCGAAGTCGCCGAAACCCAGGAGGCGGAGGTCGGCGACGGGACGACCTCCGCGGTCGTCCTCGCGGGCGAACTGCTGTCGGTCGCCGAGGACCTCGTCGAGCGCGGCGTCCACCCGTCCAGTATCGTCTCGGGCTACCGCCACGCCGCCGGCGTCGCCGACGACCTGCTGGCGGAACTGGCGACGACCGTCGACGCCGACGACACGGAGACGCTCGAACGTATCGCCGGGACGGCGATGACGGGGAAGGGAGCCGAGAACGCGCGGGAGCACCTCGCGGGACTCGTCGTCGAGGCGGTCCGCGCGGGCGTCCGCGAGGACGGGAGCGTCGACCGCGACGCCGTCAGCGTCGCGTCGTTCCCCGGCGGCGCGCTGGCGGACTCGCGGTTCGTCCACGGGGCCATGGTCGACAAGAGTCCGCCCCGCGACGACATGCCGCGCTCGCTCCGCGACGCCACGGTGCTCGTCTACGAAGGGGACATCGAGGTGTCGGAACTGAACGCCGACGCGAACGCCACCGTCAGCGACTTCGACGAGGTCACTGCGCTGGTCGAGCGCGAACGAGGTGAACTCCGCGACGCCGTCGACCGCATCGTCGACGCCGGGGCCGACGTGGTACTCACCGAGGGCGGCATCGACGACCGCGCACAGGGGCTGTTGGCGAACGAGGGTATCCTCGCCCTGCGTCGCGTCGACGACGAGGACCGTCGTCGGGTCGTAGCCGCGACGGGCGCGACGCCGGTCGGCGACCTGCAGAACCTCTCGCCGGAGGACCTCGGTGCGGCCGGACGCGTCGAGCAGGAGCAGATACGGCAGTTCGGCTACACTGCGAAGGCCGAACCCGAACGGACCATCGTCTTCGACGACGTCGCCGCCGGAGAGTCGGGGACGATACTGCTCCGCGGCGGCACCGAACACGTCTTGGAGGAAGTCGAGCGGGCCGTCGAGGACAGCATCGGCGTCGTCGTCGCCGCTCTGGAGGACGGCACGGTGCTGCCCGGTGCGGGGGCTCCCGAGATGGAACTGTCGCTCGCCCTACGCGAGGAGGCCGACTCGCTCGACGGTCGCGAACAACTGGCCGTCGAGGCGTTCGCCGACGCGGTGGAGGTCGGACCGCGGACGCTCGCCGAGAACGCGGGCGGGGACCCCGTCGACGCGCTGGTCGAACTCAAAGCGGCCCACGACCGTGGAGAGCGCGCCGCCGGTCTGAGCGAGGAGGCCGGCGAGACGGTCGACGCGCTCGACGCCGGCGTCGTCGAACCGCTGCGCGTGAAGCGGACGGCCGTCGGGTCCGCTACCGAGGCGGCCACGATGATACTCCGTATCGACGACATCGTCACCGCCGACGACCTCTCGACCGGCGGGAACTGAACGAACGGCCGACGGTCGCTCGTGGGCGACCGGAGGTCGTTCATCGGCTTTGCGACCGCTCGACCGGCGGCCTGCTGTCGGCGGGGTTCGCTTGGCGGACCAAGCATGCTGACGCTTCACTTCCATAAACGCAGATTTTCCGAAAAGTCGCCCCGCGGTGGTCCTCGGTTTGGTCGTCGTCTCCCCGGTGCACAGCCGGTTTTCGTCCGAACACCGCAGAATAGTAACGGAAAGCATTAATAGGCACGGATAGATGATTATAGACCAGAGTATGGGATACTATTCCCAACGCATCAGCCAGGCAGCGATAACGCTGGTAGCTGGGGCGTTCGTCACGTTTTCGGTGTATCGTTTGATGCCGGGTGGACCGCTGGAGGCGATTCGGCGACAGTTAGTCCGACAGATGGTCCGCCGGACCGGTAGCGTCGATCGCGAACTCATCGCTCAACGGACGCAGATGCTTACGGGGATCAATCCGGACACCCCCATCCCGATCGCGTTCTACGAGTACACCCGTGACATCGTCCTGTACCAGGACTTCGGACAGTCGATCGCGTACAACCAGCCCGTGTTCGACGTTCTGTTCCAGGCGATGCCGTGGTCGATCTTCCTCAGTTCGTACGGGCTCATCATCGGCTACACGGCGACTATCGTCATCGGGGCCGTTATGGCGTGGTACGAGGGGTCGAAGGTCGACTTCGGCCTGACGGGTTTCGTCCTGACGATGAACTCGATTCCCTACTACGTGGTCGCCATCGTCATGCTCGTCGTGTTGGGCTTTCAGTATCACATCTTCCCGACGGGAGGTCGATACGCCGGCCACGTCGTCCCGGGGTTCAACGTGCCGTTCATGATCAGCGTCGCGCGCCACGCCGCGATGCCGATCATCTCGACGGCCGTCGTCGGGTTCGCCGCCGGGTCGCTCCAGTTGCGCGGCAACGCAATCAGGGTCATCGGGTCGGACTTCATCCGGTCGGCGGAGATCCGCGGAATCGGCACGAACCGGATTCTCACCCGGTATCTCACCCGAAACGCGATCTTGCCGACCTACACATCGATGATGGTGGGAATCTCCACCCTCTTCAGTTCCTCCGTCATCGTCGAACGGATATTCCAGTACGTCGGGGTCGGCTGGTACATGTTCGAGGCGCTTCAGCTCCAGGACTATCCGCTGATGATGGGCTCGTTCCTGTTCTTCGCGACCATCACCACCCTCGCGATTCTGTTCGCCGACCTGACCTACGGGCTGATCGACCCCCGCGCCGGGACCGGTGCGAGCAGGGAGAACTTCTGACATGAGAGACGACGATACAGACTATCGGGGCGACGGCGGCACGGCGGAGGAACGGATCTTTGGAACCGGCGAGCAGAGGAAAGCGACGAGGACCCCGATCCGGGAGAAGGCGAACCGAACCTTCGACGTGTACGTCCGTTCGCCGCTTCGAATAGCGTGGGAGGACTGGCGAACCCGAATCGGCGGGCTCCTGCTCCTGTTCTACATCCTGCTGGGGACGTTCGGCGTCTACTTCATCCCCGAACCGACCCTCAACGAGGGCCCGACGTACGCCGGCGCGTTCCAATCGCTCGACTACCCGCTCGGAACCGACAACCTCGGCCGAGGGATCGCGGAGAAGATCGTCCACGCGACGCCCGCGATGCTCAAGATGGCGCTCGCGGGCGCGCTCACGACGACGGGAGCGGGTACCTTCTTCGGGTTCGTCAGCGGCTACAGGGGCGGCATCACCGACCGGGTCCTGATGACGATCACCGACGTTCAGGCGGTGCTGCCGGGACTGCCGCTGATCGTCATGCTCGCGGCGGTGTTCACACCGTCGAACCCGTTCGTCGTGGGCGTCGTTCTCGCCATCGACACGTGGCCGCCGCTGGCGCGTTCGCTCCGGTCGCAGGTGTTGACGCTTCGCGAGTCGGATTTCGTCGAGGCCGGCCGGTCGCTCGGACTGTCGTCGTGGACGATCATCAGACAGGACTTAATCGCGAAACTCGCGCCGTACATCCTCGTCAACGCCGCCGGGGCCGCGACGCGAGTCATCAAGGCGTCGGTCGCCCTGTACTTCCTGGGCATCCTGCCGTTCTCGATACTCAACTGGGGCGTCATGATGAACCGGGCCTACAAGACCGGGAACGCCATCTCGGCGCCGGGACACGCGGGCCACTGGCTGTTCTTCCCGGCTCTCGCGCTCTCGGGCCTGCTGTTCTCGCTCGTCCTGTTCTCGCAGGGCCTCGACCGAGTGTTCAACCCGCGACTGCGTGCGCGCCACGCCGAGAGCGCGCCCGACGAGGACGCCGCGCCCCAGGGAGAGGTGAGGTAACGATGCGAACTCGTCCAAACGTTCGACGCGGGCCGCCGGCGCGGGACGGGACGACCGACGTCTGGGAGCGGAACCGGGACACGGAGGTACTACCATGACAGACGTAGGAACGTCGCAGTTCGAAGACCGGGCATCGATAGCGAAAGAGGAAGAGGACGTCATCCTGAAGGCCGAGGACGCAACGGTCTGGTTCGACATGAGCCGCGGCCAGTCGACGGTGCTCAACCACGCCGACCTCGAGATTCGACGGAACGAGATCATCGGCGTCGTCGGCGAGAGCGGGAGCGGTAAGTCGATGTTCGCCGCGGCGCTGCTCGACGTGGTCGAGAATCCGGGGTCCCTGTCCGGCGAGGTTACGTACTACCCCCAAAGCGAGGAGCAACTCCCCCGGGGAATCGCGACCGACGAGAACGGCGCGGTCAACGTCCTTGAACTCAACGACGAACTCCAGCGACGCTTCCGGTGGGAAGAGGCGGCGATGGTGTTCCAGGGCGCGATGAGTTCGTTCAACCCGACGATGAAGATCGGGGACCACTTCAAGGAAACCATCCGCGCGCACAACGCCGACCTCAACGCGCAGATGGCCCACGCCCGCGACATTCTCGAGGCACTTCACCTGGATCCGAACCGCGTGTTCGGGTCCTACCCCCACGAACTGAGCGGCGGAATGAAACAGCGCGCGCTCATCGCGCTCGCGCTCACCCTCGAACCCCGGGTGCTGGTGATGGACGAGCCGACCGCCGCGCTCGACATGCTGATGCAGCGTTCCATCATCGCGATGCTGCGCGAACTCCAGGAGCAGTTCGACCTGACGATCCTGTTCATCACCCATGACCTGCCGCTGATGGCCGGCCTGGCCGACCGCCTCGCGGTAATGTACGCCTTCGAGTTCGCCGAGATCGGCTCCGCGGAGAAGATTCTCAAGAACGCGGCCCATCCCTACACCAGGGCGTTGCTGCGGTCGCTACCGAGCATCGACTCGGTGGTTGAGGAGATGCGGCCGATCGAGGGCTCCGCACCTGACCCGGTGAACACGCCGTCCGGATGCCGGTACCACCCGCGGTGTCCGCTCGCCGACGAACAGTGCGAAACCGTCGATCCCGAGATCGAAGAGGTGGAACGCGAGCAGGCGGCCGCGTGCTTCTACACCGAGGAATCGAGAGAGGCCATCGACTACACGCTTCACGCCGGCGTGACCGAGGAGGACACGATATGAGCGCAGACGACATCCACACTGAATCCGCGAACGAGACAGACGACGCACCGCTCCTCTCGATGGAGGACGTCAACATCCACTTCAAGCCCGGCGGAATCATCCAGAGCCGACTCTCCGAGGAAACTGTCCGGGCGGTCGACGGGGTCAACCTCGAGATCGAGGAGGAGGACATCATCGCGGTGGTCGGCGAGTCCGGGTGCGGGAAGACGACGCTCGGGAAAGCCATCGTCGGCCTCCAACGGCCGACCGAAGGGTCGATCAAGTACCGCGGCCAGGACATCTGGGACGCCAAAGACGGGAAGGGCGACGGCGAGGTTCCCTACGAGGACATCCGCCGCGCGCTCCAAATCGTTCATCAGGACCCGAGCAGCGCGCTCAACTCCTCGCGCCGGGTGCGCGCGCTGCTCGCCGACCCCCTGAAGAAGTGGCGCACGGAACTCTCCGCCGACGAGCGCCTCGAGACCATCTACCGCTATCTCGACCACGTCGGGATGACACCGGTCGAAGACTACGCGGAGCGGTTCCCCCATCAGCTCTCGGGCGGCGAGATGCAGCGGGTCGTGCTCGGCCGCGCGCTGTTGGCCAACCCCGATCTGGTGCTGGCCGACGAGGCGGTGTCGGCGCTCGACGTGTCGCTGCGCGTCGAGATGATGGAACTGCTACTCGAGCTCCAGGACATGTTCGGGACGTCCTACCTGTTCATCTCCCACGACCTCGCGAACGCCCGGTACCTCACCAAGAAGGCCGACGGGAAGATCGCGGTCATGTACCTCGGAGACATCGTCGAGATCGGCGGTCCAGACGAGATCCTCGAGAACCCGACCCACCCCTACACGAAGGTGCTCCGCTGGTCGACGCCGCCGGCCGACCCGGACGTGGCCAAAGAAACCATCCACCAGCAACCCCCGGTCCGTCGGATCGACGTCCCCGACCCGGCCGACCCGCCGTCGGGGTGCAAGTTCCACACGCGGTGCGAACAGGCCCGCGAGGTCTGCAAACGCCAGGAACCGGAGGTCTACCAGACCGAGGACACCGAAGCGAAGTGTTTCCGGGCGGTCGACGATCACGAGTACTGGCATAGCGAGGAACTCTCCGACCGAGAGGAACTCGGGTTCGCTTCCAGCCGAGACGACGAGGAGTAGTCACCGACGGCGACGGCCGCGGCCGTCGCCGTCGGTCGACCGAATGCCGACCGCGCACGTCGCCGATGCGGAACACCATGATTCCCGTGCGTCCTCGTCGAATCCGAGGGAAGCCGCGAGGCCACCGGCGGGAGCCACAAAGTTAAAATGCCGGCTTCCGTATATTCTGAATAATGATTGAAGTACGTTCGCTGGAGTCCGCTAGACAGGAAACGAGCGGCCCCCGGATGTACCTGCTCGCGGTCTGGTACTGGATCGGCACTCACGTGGCACTCACCATCGCCATCGTCGGCGCACTGTTCATCGTGGCCGGCGCGACGGTACTGCCGGGCGAAGCCCCCATCTACGCCGGGATGTTCGGCGTGTGGGGCGTGACGCTCATCATCATGGGGCTGTTCTTCGACCTGGTCTTCCGGGGTATCGCCCTCTACCAGAACCGGACCGCGACGTCGGTCTGACCGACCACGACCGGTCGGCGGACAACCACGAGAGGGGGTTCGGACGACTACGCGTTCGTCTTGCAGTACCAGATGGCGGCACCGCTGAGCACCGTGACTGTGCCGAGTCCGACGACGTTGAGAACCGAGATGACGAACAGCGCCGTGTTCGGATCGACCACCAGCAGGTACGGGAGCTGAAGGAGCAGGAAGAACCCCGACAGGGCGAACACGTAGAATATCTGCATCCGGCGGTTGCAGATCTCCCGTAGAATCGTCGACCGGGCGTTACTCATGGGGAGTTCACCGACTCAGGAGCCATCGGAACGTCGTCCATGTGCGGATATCTCCCGTCCAGATTGAAAAAAACTTCTATCGGTACGATTCGGGCGAATCCGCGGGACTCCGTCTCGTCGCTCTACCGCGGCGACACGGCCGTAGCCGTCCTTGCGACGGAGTCACAAATCCGGAAGGTTTATCTACCGTAGTGTTATATAATCGCATGGTATGCGTAAACATAGTGGCACGAGTCTCCCGGAAGACTCGACTAGACGCAGATACCTGCAGGCTATCGTCTCGGCCACCTTGGTCGGCGCGGCGGGATGTAGCGGCCAGAAGAACAAGAAGTCTCAGGGTAACGCGAGCGGAACCAATTCGCAGAATTCCGGCAGCGGACCCGGGCCGCAGAGCGATTCCGCGACGAGCAAGCGACTGACGGTCGCTGCGAACAACGTCCCCGAGCAGTCGAACGTCAACAAGTGGCAGACGGGGGATAACTCTTCGGGAGACAAGTGGCTGATGGAGATCATGGGCGCCCGAGACCCCCAACTCAACCTCTTCCTCAGCGGTCACTCGTGGGACTCGCCGTGGATCGACGGTTTCGACGAGATTTCGATTCCGACGATAACGAAGAACATCCGCGTCGAGCCACCGTACGATATCTACAGAACGTTCGACGAGCGAATGACGTTCTGGGACGGCACCCCGATCGACGCTCAAGCCGAACTCCTGGACAGGTACATGTACTACGCCATGGGGGGTTCCATCTTCAACAAGACCTCGACCTTCAACAACGAGGTGGTTTCGGACTGGGAACTCCACTCCTGGCGCGACAAAGGAAAGGTGAAGGGACAGGCGGCCGACCCGACGAACAAACTCATCCTTCAGAACGATGCCTTGAACGAAACCACTCCCGAGAACGCGACTCCGTTCCATCCCGGGTTCACCAAACCGTACGTCCAGAAGTTCAAGGACGCCTCCTCGAAGAACAAGGTCAACGAGATCATGAAGCAGGTCGAGGGAGACGTCATCTCCTTCATGAAGTACGCGGACAAGGGCTGGGGTTCGGGGCCGTACCGGATCGAATCCTCGGACGACGTTACTTCGACCCGCGCGATCGCGAAACTCCGCGACGACCACCCCAACAAACACATCAAGGTCCCCGAACTCGAGATCATGTTCGCGAGTCCGTCGCGGACGCAAGTGCTCCAGAACCGGGGGCGGATCGATCTCAGATCCGGGTTGGTGAGGGACAAGGGCGGGTCGGTCAACCGCGCCACGCTCCCGGACCACATCCAGGAGATCGACCGGTGGTACGCCAACAACGGCTACCAGACCATCTTCAACTTCAAGAACAAGCACCTCAAGCGACTGTGGGTCCGGCGCGCCATCGTCGCGGCGACCGACTGGAAGCAGGTCAGTTCGAACGGATGGGGCGGTGCCGCCGACCCCATCAAGTGGCAGACGTTCCTGCTCAACACGATCAACGAGGAGACGTTCTCGTCGGAGTTCCTCGACAAGGTCTACCAGTACCCGCTCGAACCCGACCAGAAACTCGCAACGAAGTGGATGAAGAAGGCCGGCTACACCAAGAAGAACGGCGCCTGGACCGGGCCCGACGGCAGCACGGCGAAGTTGAAGCTCATCTTCATCTCCGACAGCAACGCACAGACGAACGCGGCCCAGACGCTCAAATCCAACCTCAACGGCTTCGGGATCCCCGTCCAGGTCCAGGGGATGGGCTGGGACGCCTACTCCTCGACGCTCGAAAGCGACATCCAGAACTTCGACATGGCGATGCTGTGGGGCGACTTCAGGACGTTCTGGAACGCGTACTGGACGAACGGCCAGTGGTGGGCGAACCCGCTGGTGTCCGGCGACCCCAACGACAGCCCCAAGTGGGAAGTCGACGCCAAGAACAAGAACGACCAGAAGGCGGACACCCACGACACCTACGGACGCCCGCTCAAAGTGGACGTCCCCAAGTCGGTCGACTCCATCGAGGCCCCCGACGGGCCGGTCGTGGCCCCCGACCTGAAGAACGGCAAGACGATCAACGTCGCCAAACTCATCTACTCGCTTCGCAAGCCGGACATGAGCAAAGAGGAGATGGTCGAGAAGGCGAAGCTCTGCGCGCAGTACTACAACTACTACCTGCCGAACTTCCTCTTCAACCAGATCTACACCGGTCTTCACGGCAACGTCCGGGACTTCGACTTCGCGCCGAACGATCACCCGGCCAACTCCGCCTCGAAGGGCAGCGGCACCGCCGACTACAACCTGCAGGCCGGCCTCCCGCAGCCCAATCCCGACCAGAAGTACTCCCCGCCGAGCAACTCCAAGTAGGGCGGCAGCGAGCGAACCCGAGACGTTCCGCGCATCCACGCACTCTTTCTCCGACACGAAATCCCGTCGATAATCGAGAGCGCCCAGAACGGGCAGTCGGACAGGGTCGTACCTGCGACCGGTCGTTATCGGTCGTCGAGCGCGTCCGCGGCAGTACCGCGAACCGACTCGGAATCGTCGTGGAGGTCGCGCAGTTCGGATGTGACGGCGTCGCCGTCGCGGTCGGCGACGAGGACGAGGAGGTCGGCGGCGCTCGCGCGGACCGCCGCCGCGTCGTGGTCGAGGAGTCGCCGAATCGCTTCGACGCGGTCGACCGTTACAGCCGTCACGGTGTCCGGTTCGTCGGCGCCGACCACGGCGAGCACCCGGCAGGCTCTCGCCCGAACGGCGATCGCTTCGCGGTCGTCGTCGATTAGCGCGGCGATGGCATCGGCGCGTTCGGCGATCCTCCCGGGGTACTCGTCGGCTATCGCGGACAGTACGTCGAGGGCGACGCGGCGAATCTCCGGGTCGGAATCGCCGAGCAACGCGACGACGGTGTCGGTTTCAGACGCGACGACACCCGGTTCGGCCTTTGTAACCTCGTAGACCGTGCGACCGGCGGCCTGCCGGAGGTCGCGTTGGTGGCCGACGACCTCGTCGGCGAGTCGCTCGACGTGCGACTGGACGGCCGAGGGGTCGCTCCACATCGACGGTTCGACGCCGACCCTGTCGTCCACGTCCGAGAGAAGGACGTCGAGCAACCGGTCGGCTATCGGAACCACGGTTTCCGGGTACTCCTTGGAGACGGCGGAGAGGAACGTGGCCGCGAGGTTACGAACGCGGTCGGTGTCGGCGTCGAGGAAGGGGACGACATCGTCGACGAACGGCCGGCAGGTGTCTGGGTCCTCCCGAGCGGCCCGGACGAGCGCTTCGAGTGCGTTCCACCTGACGACCGGAAAGTCGTCGTCGAGCAGTCCGGCCAGTACCCTCGCGCTCTCGACGGCGGCAGCGGGGTCCATCCTCCCCGCGAAGGCATCGGCCGCGCCGGCCCGAACCGAACTGTCGGAGTCGGTCAGCAGGTCGGCGAGCCGCTCGGCGCGGTCGTTCAGCACGGCCGGGTTTCGAGCCGCGAGTAGCTGAAGCCCGTCGATCGCGTACCGCCGCACGTGCCCCTTCTCGGCGGTGAGGAGGTCGTCGAACGCCCGAGGGTCCACCGTCGCCGGTTCGGAGCGAGCGCGGTCAAGCAGTTCGTTCGCTCGCTCGGCCGGATCTTCGGTCATCGTGCGACGGTTCGGCACAGCGGTGGAAAATTCTATCGCCTCCTGCGGGCCGGGAACGTACGCGTCGGTTCGCGTGTTGAATCAAAAGATAGTTGGCGGGATACGGCGATGTGCTCCTATGTCGACTCAGACGAGGCCTTCTCCGGAGTACCGGCGCGTCCGTCGCCTGGAGACGGGTTGGCGCTTCCGCCGGGGCGACCCCGACGACGGCGCCGCTCCCGAACTCGACGACGGCGACTGGGACACCGTCGACGTCCCCCACGACTGGAGCATCGAGGGGCCGTTCGACCCGGACAACCAGCAACAACAGGGGTTCGCTCCCGGCGGCGTGGGCTGGTACCGCCGCGACCTCCCCGACGACGTCGAGGGGGAGGCGAGCGTCCGCTTCGACGGGGTCTACCGGAACTTCGACGTGTACGTCGACGGCGAGCACGTCGGCCACCGCCCGTACGGCTACTCGACGGTGACCTACGACCTCTCAGAGTTCGGCGTCGACGGCGGTGAGACACTCGCGGTCCGCGTCGACAACGACGAGTACCCCCACAGCCGCTGGTACACCGGGTCGGGAATCTACCGCGACGTCCACCTGATCGAAACCGACCCGGTCGCGGTCGCGCCCTCGGGCACCGATATCCGCACGAACGCGGTCAACCGTCGGCGCGCGGAGGTGACGGCGCTGACCGAGGTCGAAAACGCCGAATCGGACGCGGTCGAGTGCGAACTGGAGACCGAAATCGTCGGGCCGGACGGCGACGTCGTCGCGACCGCGCGGAGCGAGGCCACCCTCGACTCCGGCGAAACTCGCGAGTTCGAACAGCGCATCTCGGTCCCCGACCCCGAACGGTGGACGCTGGCAGAGCCGACCCGGTACTTCGCACGGAGCGTCGTCCGTCGGGGTGGCGAACCGGTGGACGACTACGTCACGCCCTTCGGAATCCGCACGTTCGAGTGGACCGCCGACGCCGGCTTCTTCCTCAACGGCGAGCGGACCGCGCTGAAGGGGGTCAACCTCCATCACGACGCGGGCTGTCTCGGGGCGGCCGTCACCGAACGCGCCCTCGAACGCCGCCTCGAAACGCTCCGAGAACTGGGATGTAACGCGATTCGGACGGCGCACAACCCGCCCCGGCCGGAACTGCTCGACCTCTGTGACCGGATGGGGTTCCTCGTCGTAGAAGAGGCGTTCGACAAGTGGCGCCACGTGGGCGCCGACGAGTGGTTCGACGAGTGGTGGGAGGAGGACCTCGCGGCGATGATCGACCGCGACCGGAACCACCCCTCGGTCGTCTGCTGGAGCGTCGGCAACGAGAGCTTCGACCACGGCGACGACGGGATGATCGACGACCTGGCGATGCTGACCGACGCGGCCCGCGAGATGGACACGACCCGGCCCGTCACCTACGGCAGTCCGGGTTGGGGCGACGGCACCGAAGGCGTCGTTGAGAACGGCATGCGCGTGGCAGAACACGTCGACGTGCTCTGTTGTAACTACCAGGAGCACTGGTACAACGACTACCGCGAGGAGGGCCTGGACATCCCCGTCGTCGGCTCAGAGTGTCGGCCCTTCTTCCGGGGGTCCGGCGACGACCCGCTGGCGTTCGTCCCGCGCAACCCCTGGTACGATGTCGCCGAGACGGAGTACGTCTGCGGCCAGTTCATCTGGGCGGGCGTCGACTACCTCGGCGAGGCCCGCGAGTGGCCGAACAAGGGGTGGTCCGCGGGGCTGGTCGACACGACCGGTGCGATCAAACCGTCCGGGCGATTCCACCAGGCGGCGTGGTCGGATGAGCCGACGGTCTTCGCCGCGGCGGTCGACCACGAGCGCGACCGGCCCGCCGCGCGTGCGCCGTGGAGTTGGCCGCCGCTGTCGGCCCACTGGAACTTCCCCGACCGGACGGACTCCCGCGGGTTCGTGAACGTGTTCACGTTCACGAACGCCGACTCGGTCGAACTCCTCCAGAACGGCGAGTCGCTCGGGACCCAGCGTGCCGAGGACTTCGGTCCCCGCCCGGTCGAGTGGTACGTCCCGTACGAGGCCGGGACGCTCCGGGCGGTCGCGACGGAGGACGGCGAGGTGGTCGCCGAACACGAACTGCGGACCGCGGGCGAACCCGCCCGAATCGAACTCGACGCGGACCGCGAAACCATCGCCGCGGACGGCCGCGACCTGGTCTACGTCGAGGCGACCGTCACCGACGACGGCGGAGTGCGCGTCCCCCGCGCGAACCACGAAATCCGATTCGACGTCTCGGGCGCGGGCGAAATCGCCGGCGTCGACAACGGCGACCTGGACAGCGACGAGTCGTGGGTCGGCGACACTCGGTCGGCGTATCACGGCACCTGCATCGCCGTCGTCCGGGCCGACCGCGAGGGTGACACCGTCGAGGTCGAGGTCACAGCCGATGGACTGAGCGGCGACAGCGTGACTGTAGCCGTAGAAGCGGAGCCGTAGTCGCTCGAAATCTCGGAAGGAGAGTCAGTCGAAATCGACGCGGCGGCCGTCGGCGGCGGAGGTCTGAATTCCGGCGAGTGCGCGCATGTCGACGAGTCCGTGCTCGCCGTCAGCGTGCGGCGTCTCGCCGGTGAGACAGCAGTGCGCGAAGTAGTCGAACTGTTCAGTGAGTTCGTTCGCGTCGAGGTCCTCGTAGCGGACGGAGCGCCCGTCGCGTTCGAGGACCAGCGTGCGCGGCGCGTCGGGGTTGAAGGCGTCCTCGACGGTGATTCGCCCCGCGTCGCCCGCGACGACGAGGCGATTCTCGCCGAACGAACCGTAGCTCGACCGACAGAGCGCCTGCGCGCCGCCAGGGAACTCGACGACGAACGCCGCGTGTTCGTCGATGGTCGGTCCCTCGAAACGTTCGTCGGGGCTGGTCAGCGAGGCCTGGACGCTCACGGGGTCGGCGTCGAGGACGAAGCGGGTCGTGTTCAGCGGGTAGACGCCGATGTCGTAGAGCGAACCGCCGCCCGCGAGGTCGGGGTCGAGGCGCCACTGGTCGGGGTCGGCCCCGTCCCCGGCGAACATGGCGAACGCGAACGACCCTTCGACCTGCGCGACGTCGCCGACGAACCCGTCCGCGACGAGGTCGCGCGCCCGGCGAATCACTGGGTCGGACTGCATCCGGTAGGCGACCATCAGCGTCACGCCGGCGTCCTCGCAGGTCGCGACCAGTTCCTCGGCGCGCTCGAGGGTCGCCTCCATCGGCTTCTCGCAGATCACGTCCTTCCCGAGCGCGGCGGCGGCCTCGACGTGTTCGAGGTGGAGCGCGTTCGGCGTACAGACGTAGACCGCGTCGTAGGCGTCGGCGGCCTCGCCGTCGTGGAACGCCTCGTACGTGAGCGCGGCCTCGGCCGCGACCTCGCGTGCCTTCTCGGCCGACCCACTGACGGTCGTGGTGACCTCGGCATAGTCAGCGTCGGCGATGGCGGGCAGCGCCGCGTCGCGGGAGAACCCGCCGAGACCGACGAGCGCGATACGGACCGTTCCGTCGGCGCCGTCGTCCCAGTCGCGGTCGGCGAACTCGTCGTCGAAGACGTCGAACTCCATACGTACGCGTTTCGGGCGGCGACCATAAATCTCGTGTCGGTCCGCTCGCGGAGGCCGGGCGAGCGGTCGCACACGAGGTTCTAAGGCGCTCCGTTTCGTAGCGGCGAGCGATGTCCGAAGAGACTACGCTACGCGACGTCGCCGACGAGGCGGGCTTCGACCTCGGCGCCGCCGTCGCCGCCCAACCGCTTCGAACGGACGCGGGCTACTGGAAGACGCTCCGCCGCGAATTCAACGCGGTCACCGCGGAGAACGCGATGAAGATGGGACCGTTGCGACCAGAACCCGGCGTCTACGACTTCACGGACGCCGACGCGGTGGCGAACTTCGCCGAGGAGTACGACATGACCCTCCGGGGACACACGCTCGTCTGGCACAACCAGTTGCCCGAGTGGTTCCAGGAGTGGGACTACACCGACGAACAACTCGCGGACTTCCTCCGCGACCACGTCCACACGGTCGCCGGCCGCTACCGCGGGACGGTCGACGCGTGGGACGTCGTGAACGAGGCGGTCGCCGACGACGGGTCGATGCGCGACACCGTCTGGCACCGGGCGATGGGCGAACGGTACCTCGACAAGGCGTTCCGGTGGGCCGACGAGGTCGCGCCCGACGCTGACCTCTACTACAACGACTACGGCGCGGACGCCGTCAACGAGAAGTCCGACGCCGTCTACGACCTGGTCGAGCGCCTCCTCGACCGCGACGTCCCGATCGACGGCGTCGGGCTTCAGATGCACGCCCTCCGAGGAACGCCGGACCCGACGTCGGTCGCGGAGAACGTCCGGCGCTTCGCGGACCTCGGCCTCGACGTGCAGATCACCGAGATGGACGTCTCCTACCTCGCGGCGGACGCCCCCGAGGACTACCTCGAACGGCAGGCCGAGGACTACCGCGAGATCCTCGAAGCGTGCCTGGAGGAGGGCTGTGCGACGCTCGTCGTCTGGGGCGTCCGGGACAGCGACTCCTGGATTCCCGGGTGGTTCCCGGACGTCACCGAACAACCGCTCCTGTTCAGCGGGGACAACGAACCCAAGCCCGCCTACCACGCGGTGAAGGACGCGCTCGACGAGCATCGGGACGCCCGATAGCGCCTCGGCCGACCGAGAGACGTGACCGCGCTCAGTCGACCCGCTCGTCCGGGAACGCGGTCGGAACCGCCGCCGGCCGGCCGGGGTCGCTCTCGATGGCGACGTGCTCGCCGCGGTCCGCGGCCGTCCGGATTCCCTCCGCGATTTCGAGGACGTGGTAGGCCAGCGCGCCGGTCGTCCGGTGGTCCCAGTCGGTCCGGACGGCGCGGGCCAGGTCGGCGATGCCGACGCCCCGTCCCGCGGTGTAACCGTGGGTCGAGGACACCGCCTCGAAGCCGTCGGTGTCTCGGTCGGAGACGCGGACCGGCCCGTCGAAGCGGTTCGGGTCGGGGAGCGCGAGCGTCCCCTCGGTCCCGTATATCTCGAAGGCGGGCGCGGGAAACGACGACCCGCCGGGCGTATCGAAACTGAACAGCAGGTTCGCGGTGACGCCGTCGGCGAACTCCACCGTTCCCGTCTCGTGGGTCGGGACCTCGACGTCGATCGTCTCGCCGCGGCGCGGTTCGCTCTCGATGGTCCGCTCGTCGGTGGCCCGCGACGTCGAACCGGTGGCGCGCCGGGCGGGGCCGAGCAGCGAGACGAGCGCCGCCACGTAGTACGGGCCCACGTCGTAGAGCGGACCGCCGCCCTCCTCGTAGAAGAAGTCGGGGTTCGGATGCCACGTCTCGTGGCCCGAGGAGGCCCAGACGACGGTCGCTCCGAGCGGTTCGCCGATGCGCCCCTCGTCGACGACCGCCCGACACGTCTGCAGGCCCGCGCCGAGAATCGTGTCGGGCGCACAGCCCACGAGCAGGTCGCGTTCGGTCGCGGTTTCCAGAATCGAACGCGCCTCGCCCGTGTCGGTCGCCAGCGGCTTCTCGGAGTAGACGTGCTTGCCCGCCTCCAGAGCGCGGAGGGTGGTCTCCGCGTGCGCGCCGGGCGAGGTCAGGTTGACCACCGCGTCGACGGTCGGGTCCGCCAGCAGTTCGTCGACGTCGTACGCGGTGACGTCGTACTCCTCGGCCTTCGCCTCGGCCGGGCCTCGGCTCCGGTTCGCACAGCCGACGATCTCGAAGCAGTCGAAGCGGTCGTCCGACGACAGGTAGGCGTCGCTGATGTCGCCACAGCCCAGGACGCCCACGGAGAACGAATCCATGGGTAGGGCATCCCGACGGAGGACGGTAAAGGTTGCCACCCGGAACTCGGCCGCCGCACCGACCGGGGCGAGAGCGCCCGGTTCTCGCCGCTGTCTGTGTGGGCCGGAACACCGGCGCGCGGGCGTCGCTGGTCCGGATTACCGTCACCGCCAGACTGTTATATGTGGCCGCAATACCCTGTGTTAGTTGTGAGCATACAGCAGCAGAAACAACGACTGGAGAACCCGCTGGACAGCGACGATATGACGATCACCTACATCGGTGGCGGAAGCCGTGAGTGGGCGCCCAAACTCGTCCAAGACCTCGCGCTTTCCGACCTCGACGGGGAGGTACGCCTCTACGACGCCGACGTCGAGAGCGCCGAACGGAACGCCGAGTTCGGCAACTGGGTCCACAAGGAACACGAGGACGCCAGCGACTGGACCTACGAGGCGGTCGAGGACCTTGACGAGGCGCTCGACGGCGCGGACGCGGTCATCCTCTCGACGCAGTACGACCCCGCCGAGACGTTCGTCCACGACCTCGACATCCCCAAAGAGTACGGCATCTACGGCGCAGTCGCGGCCACCATCGGTCCCGGCGGCATCTTCCGCGCGATGCGGACCATCCCCCTCTACCGGAAGTTCGCGGCCGCGATTCGGGAGAACTGCCCGGACGCGTGGGTGTTCAACTTCACCAACCCCGTCCACTTCGTGACCCGCGCACTCTACGACGAGTATCCCGGCATCAACGCCGTCGGCCTCTGTCACGAGGTCATCTGGACCCGCCACGAACTCGCGGCCCTCGCCAACGAACACCTCGGGATGGACGCCACCTACGAGGACGTCACGGTCAACGTCAAGGGTATCAACCACTTCACGTGGGTCGACGAGGCCCGCTGCAACGGCGTCGACCTGTGGCCGGTGCTGGAGGACCGCAAGGACTCGGAGGAGGCCCACCGGACGTTCACGTCGGCGGACCTCGAAGACCAGAGTCCGTTCAGCGACAACAGACAGGTCAAGTGGGAACTCCTGCGCAAGTTCGGCCTCCTCCCGGCCGCGGGCGAGCGCCACATCGTCGAGTACGCGACCTGGTTCCTCGTCGGCGGGAAGGAGGGACTCAACCGCTGGGGGGTCAAACGCACGCCGAGCGAGTTCCGGGCGAAACACTGGACCCCCCAGGAGTCCGAACAGACGACCGACGTCGAGGCCTGGATGAACGGCGAACGGGAGTTCGAACTCCGGTCCTCCCACGAGGTGTTCGACGAGATGCTCGAAGCCCTCGCCGGCGGCGAGGAGTTCGTCGCCAACGTGAACGTGCCGAACGTCGGGCAGGTCGCGGGCGTCGAGGAGGGCGCGGTCGTCGAAACGAACGCGGTCGTCCGCGCCGGCGAAATCCGACCGGTCACGGCCGGGGGTTTCCCCCGGCCGGTCGAATCGCTCGTCAACGAACACGTCAACACCATCGAAACCGTCATCGAGGCGGCCCGCGACGGCGACCTCGACGCCGCCTTCGAGGGCTTCCTGATCGACCCTCAGGTCCGGACCCTCCAGACCGAGGACGCCCGCGACATGTTCGCCGAACTGGTCGCGGCCGAATCGGAGTACCTCGAGGACTGGGACATCGAGGGGTCGGACACGCTCGCGGAGTCCCCGAAGTTCTAATCTCGGCCGAGCGCCCCGGTCGCGGTAGTCTGCTTCTCTGCACTCGCGATGCGGCGCCCGTACGACCCCGAAAGTGCCGTGTCCCCCTAGCGCACCGGTGGGTCGACGCGCGGACGCTTCGTCGCCGCTTCCGGTACTCGGCCACCGTCACCTCCGAGCAACGGTCACCGTTAGCACGCAGTGGCGTCCGCGTTTCGTTATCGTGAACGGCATCCGACCAATCGAAATCGCCCTCGAAGGGAGTTCACCGGAGTCCGTCCCGGGTGCGGGTTTCGTCCTCGCCGCTCGGTACATCGTAATTCTCGACGACGGTGGTAGAACGCCTCCATCCCTCGAACCCCCACGTTCTGAGATAGGGAACGGATTTGGGGATTTTACGTCGAAAGAGCGACAGTTATGCACCTGCCGGAGTCCGTCTATTACAGAGTTAGAGGTGTAATGCTTGTGCTGGATCTTCCCGCACTGTGACTCCTCGCTCACGGATATGCGGCTGGAAAACTCCCGGACGTGAGTTTGACACTGTCTGGCACTGGTCAGTCGGTGGAACCCGCCCATCCCGTCCGACGCTTTCTCCGCCGCGAGTTTTCTATGATAGAAAATTCCGACGGGGAAGGTGTGCAAGAGACGGTGTTCGCCTGGTGATGAGACGGATTTAGACGGCTGAACGAAACCGTTCCTGTGCTCTCTCGCCGTCTTATGAGGCTCGAACACGTTCTCCTGTCGGAAACCGGTTCGACCGGCGCCACGGCTCCGAACCGGGCCGGTGATGCGTCTCAGTTCCGAGATACGAGTTGCCCCCGAACGCGACGGCGTATCGACGTCTCGGCCACTACTCCTCGTCGAAGAGCGTCTCCCCCTCCAGCAGATGTCCGGAGACGACGTCGAGGTCGACCTCGACGCCCAGTCCGGGTTCGTCGGGTACCTCGATGCGCCCCGATTCGAGTATCCGCTCGGTGACCACGTCGCTCCACCAATTCACGTCGCGGGCGTGGAACTCGAGCGCGAGGAAGTTCGACGCCGCGGCCGCGACGTGCGCGCTCGCCATCGTGCCGACCGGCGAGGCGACGTTGTGCAGCGCGAGCGGGATGTAGTAGGCCTTCGCCATGTCCGCGATCTTCTTCGTCTCCAGCATCCCGCCGTTCTTCGGGACGTCCGGGTGAATCACGTCGATTCCGTGGTTCTCGATCAGTCGGCGCGCGCCCTCGACTCGGTAGACGTTCTCGCCCGCCGCAATCGTCACGTCCGTGTTGTGCGTGACGTACGTCTGGACGTCGTGGTTCTCCGGCGGGACGGTATCTTCGAGCCACCAGACGTCGTAGCGTTCTATCGCCGACGTGAGCCGGCGGACGGTATCGCCGGTCCAGCTCCAGTGACAGTCGAACGCGACGTCGGCGCGGTCGCCGACGGACTCGGTGACCGCCTCGACGATGTCGGCGCGGAAATCTATCGCTCGCGCATTCAGGTGCTTGTTCTTCGGGTCGCCCACGTGTCTCCCCGAGCCGTCGAGGTCGAACTTGATCGCGTCGTACCCCTCCTCGACGACCGCCTCGGCCGCGGCCGCGTACGCGGACGGCTCGTACGCGCCCCCGTCGTCCGCGTCGGTTTCGTGGAGGTGCTCGCCGGCGTGCACGTCGCAGTAGACGCGGACGTCGTCGCGGTGCTTGCCCCCCAGCAGTTGGTACGCTGGGACGTCGAGCAGTTTGCCCGCGAGGTCGTGAAGCGCGACGTCGATTCCCGAGACGGCCGTCACGCCCACCCCGTTCATCCCGCCGAGGTAGGCGAGTCCGTCGTACAGTTCCGTACAGCGGGCGTCGATGTCGACCGGGTTCTTCCCGACGATGAGTTCCTTCGCGTGTTCGACGTAGGCGTCGGCCTTCGGCCCAAGTACCATCTCGCCCGTCCCGGTCACGCCGGCGTCGGTGTACACGCGGACGAGCGTCCACTCGAACGTGGACCCGATTCGAGTCGTCTGGACGTCCGTAATCTCGACGTCGCGCACGTCGCTCCGTGGTACCATATCCGTTTCCACCGACCCTACGTGTAAATCGTTTCGCCTCCCGGCGACGGGCCGACGACCGGTCCAGACCGACGCGGGCCTGCGACGCCCGGCGAAGTCGGCCTACAGCGTGCCGTACCGGTCCCAGACCTCGAAGACGCTGTCGCCGTCCCGGATGTCGCGTCGAACCGCGTTCTCGGTTTCCAGTTCCTCCTCGCCGCGTTCGATGACCTCTTCGACGACGTCGGGGTCGATGACCACGATGGACTCGTAGTCGGCGAACACGACGTCACCCGGCTTCACGGTCACGCCGTCGATTTCGACGGGAACGTCCCACTCTCTGAAGCTCACCCGGCCGAACGACTCGATCGCGCTGTGGCCGTCCGCCCACACGGGGAACTCGTGGTCCTCGATCATCCGCGAGTCGCGGGTCGGCCCGTCGATGAGCGCACCGACGGCGCCGTTCTCCTGTACGATCGTGCTCAGCAACTCTCCCCAGAGTCCGACCTCCGTGTCCGTCGGGGCCGCCATGACGACGAAGTCGCCGTCCTCCACCGCCTCGAGGTAGCGGAAGAAGTCCGAATCCTCCGCGTCGTCCGACCCCTCCTCCTCGTAACCGATCTCGACGCGCTGGGAGGGATGGGCGGTCCCGACGACGGGGTCGCGCCGCCAGAGGGACTCGATTCGCGTACAGGGGATCACGTTGTCGTTGATCCCCATCTCGTCGGTGACGTCGTTGATCAGTGCGCTGTGCAGTTCCCGTAGCCGGCGGCGCTGTTCGCTGGTGAGGCTCATTGGACGTCGCTCTCTGGACCGAGTCGCAGATTACCAATAAAGCCATCGCAATCGGCGATTCGCACGGGAACCGCCGCGGGCGGTCCCCATCTGTTGCGGAGTCGTTGGTCACCGAACCGCCGGGACGATCAGTCGAGCACCGTCTCGAGGTGCCGGGCCAGTCCGTCCCCGATGGATGCCATCCCGTCGTCGCCCGGGTGGAGAACGTCCCAGGTCAACTCCGAGGGCGGCAGTAACTCAGGGCCCTCCACCAGCGAGAGGCTGTCGTGCGGGGAGTCGGCGACCACGGAGCGCAAGGCCTCCCGGAAGGCGGCGGCGTGCTCGGCATCACCGGTCGTGGTCGCGTCCGCGAAGTAGGGGAACAGCGTCACGCACGCGACCGGTTTCTCCGGGTGTGCGGCCGCGACCGTGTTCACGAAGGCGTCCGCGCGTTCTCGGAACTCCGCCGGCGAGAACGCCCCGTTCGCCATGTTGACCGAGAGCGCGAGCGTCGCGACATCCCAGTCGTCGCGGTCCGCGATGAACTCCGCCATCGCCGATTCGCAGTACGCCGAACCGGAACAGCCGAGGTTCAGCGCGTCGAACCCGCAGTTTCGGGCGACGTGCGAGACATAGCTCAGGTGCGGCGCCGAGGACTTGGCGCCTTCGGTGATGGAGGTGCCGTAGGCGAGGTAGCGCCGGTCTGGGAGTTCGTCGGCGACGGGCGGGCGGCAGTCGCCGGCGACATCGTGAAGCGCCACCGGGGCGAATCGCTCGAACCGGACTCGGCAAACGCGCGGGTCGAAGCGTCCCACGTCTACGCTCGCGTTGAGGTCCTTCAGTCTATCAGGAACGGAGAGGGTGAGCGTCTCTGGCGTCGAATCGATCTCGACGGGTTCCCAGGACTGGAACGCGCCCCAGAAGACCCGGACCGGCGTCCGCTCGGCCGCGGACAACGTGATCTCGATCTCGCCGTCCTCGCTCTCGGGGACGAACCGGACTTCGCTACCGGTCGCGTGCCGCACCCGCTCGCGCGCCCCGTCGTTGAGTTCGGCCCCGACCGAGGCGGGGACGCGACACAGCCGATCGCCGCCGGTCGTCCAGTCGGCGGGTACCGTTTCCGCGACGTTGTGCAGCGAGACGAACGGATACTTCTCCGACTTCATCTGGATACGTGGTAGTCGGAGAGGCCCGATATAGTTCTGTTGCACTGCGGACTCTCGCGGTTTCCGGCGCATCCGGCGAGGGAGGCGGGTCGGACTCTACGGACATCGGTCGTCGCCTGCCCGGACTCAGTCGTCGCCGGCCACCGTCTCGTGGAACTACCGCTTCGACTCGTCGTCTTCGCCGTCTTCCCCGTCTCCGCGGGATTCGTCCCTGCCCGCCGGCGCGAGTTCGACCGTCACCGTGTCGGTTTCGTCGTCTATCGTGACGGTGGTTTCGCCCGACAGCGCGCCCTTCTCGGCCGCGATTCGGTAGTCGCCCTTGAAGCCGCGGGTGGCGTAGACGCCGTTGTCGTCGGTTTCGCCGGTCTCGTCGGTCCACCACTCGTCGAAGACGAGGTCGCGGTACGTCTCGCCGTGGGGCCGCAGCGTCCAGTCCGAGTCGTAGTAGGCGCCCGTCGGCCGCCAGTGGTCGTCGGCCCAGAAGCCCCACGAGACGACGCCCTCAACGGCCGCCTGGCTGAACGCGACTGTGAGGAAGTCGCGGGTGTAGTCGCGCTGGAGTTCGACGTCCTGGGCGTTCCGTCGGCTGAATATCTGGATGTCGAACTCGGAGACGAGCAGGGGGAGGTCGAACTCTGCGAACCGCTCGAAGCTCGAAATCAGCGTGTCGACGTCGAGAATCTGGTTCCACTGCTGCTGGTGGTGGCCCATGAACGCGATGCCGTCGACGGGATAGTCGTTCTCGACCAGTCGGGTGAGGTAGTCGTAGTACGCGTCCTGCTGCCAGGTGCCGCCGACGACGCCCATCTCGTTGGTGTACAGGCCGTCCTCGGTGGCCGCGTTCGCGACGTCCCACCAGTGCCTGACGTCGTCCCAGCCCAGGCCGTCGCCGTCGTCGTCCCGGAAGTTGGACTGCCAGACGGGATGGTTGTGCATGTCCCACTCGACGACGTCGTCCGCGAATTCGGTGGCGTGGGTCCGTATCTTCTCGGTGATGCGCCGCCGGAGTTCGTCGCCCGAGAGTGAGTCGGCGTTCTCGATGGACATCCCGCCGCCGCCCGCGGTGTCGAACTGCTCCCAGAGCAGGTAGTGGCCCCGAACCGGGACGTCCCGCTCGTTGAACCAGTCGAGGGTCGCCCGGGTGGCGTCGTTGTCGATGTCCCACTCGCCCTCCCAGGCGGGATATTTCAGCCCGTTCTCGACGGTGGCCTTGTTGAAGTTCTCGCGGAACGTCTCCCGATACGTCTCGTCGTCCTCGCCGTCGCCGGTGATGTGGCCGACCGAGACGGCGCTCCCGAAGTCGAACGCGTGGTCGGTCATCTCGACCTCGACCGTCGCGTCCGCCATCGGCTTCCCGCCGGGGTTCAGGACCTCGACCTCGACGTCGGTCTTCCGAACCTTCTCGATGCGCTCGCGGGCGGCCTGGCGCCACTCGGCGTCCTCGGCCCGGCCCTCGTAGTCGTACGGCGGTAGCGTCCCGAGCGACACGTCGGCGTCGCCGTAGTCGAACAGCGCAAGTCCGCCGAACTCGACGGTCCAATCGTCGGAACCCGGCAGGAACTCCAGCGCCGGAACGAGGTCCGAGCCGTCGGGTTCGGCGCCGACCTCGACGGGGAAGAAGTACCGCATCCACCGCTCGCCGGGTTCGACGCGGGCGCTGCGCTGGACGAAGTTCTCGCCGAACGCCGGGTTCCCGCGGGCGTCGGTGTACCGGTAGCCGAACCGCGCTTTCACCTCGGCGTCCTCGTCGCTGCGCAGGTACGCCACGGCGAGCAGCAGGTCGCCCTCGGCGAACGAGCGGTCGGTGATCTCGCCGGCGTACGCCGACGCCGACGGGTCCGTTTGGTCGCCACGGTCGTCGTCCCGGTCATCGTCGTCCGCCTCGTGGTCGTCACCCCATGCGGTCGGCACGCGGACCCGGTCGGCTTTCGTGATGGGCACGGCGTCGGTGTCGACCGGGACGGTCGTCTCCGCGCCCGCGCCTCGGAGCGAGAACGCGTCAAGCGCGGCCTCCTCGGTCGTGCCGTAGACGTACGACCCCGGCGGAAGTTGGCGCTGTTGCCTGCTCGAAGCAGTCAGGTCGTTCCGGAGCGTCCGGTGGTAGTCGTCGAGCGATTCCGACGTCCCCCGCGCCGCCGCGGCCGGACCGACGGCCGCCGACGCGCCGACCGCGCCGATGGATTTGAGGAACGTCCGCCGCCTGTGCTGGTAGTCGGAGCTATCGTCTGACATGTGACTCCGTAACAGTGTGAGACGTCTCCTCACTTAATTTTGTCGTGTATATTGACAATTGAGTCCCCGAGTTCGATTGAACTATCGATTTCTCGGTTCGGGCTTACACCTAACAAGCCCGAACGAGGCTTTGGGGATAGGACGGCACTGGGGCGCGGCCGGCGCTCCGGCGACGATGTCGCCGGAGCGCCGGCCTCTCGTGGGGAACCGACGTCCGCGAAATCCGAGACGGCGGGTGACAAAACCTATTTGACACCGCTTTCCGAACCCCGTGGCATGGACACGACGTGGATGCTCCCGCCGCGACCCGACCGGCGGTGGACGATGGCCAAACAGCTCGGACTCTCGACCGCCGTCGTCCGGTTCTGGGGCGAAGAGGAGTGGTGGACGTACGACTCGCTGTTGCGGACCAAGAACCGGTTCGCCGACCACGGCCTCTCGCTCGAGGTGGTCGAGGACCGCCCGCCGATGACGAAGACGGTGCTCGGCGAAGACGGCCGCGACGAGGAGATAGCGACGGTCAAACAGTTACTCAGGAACATGGGTGAGGTCGGCATAGACGTCTACTGCTGGGTGTGGACCGAGAACCCCGTGGGCGTGCTCCGAACCTCCGACGCCGTCGCGCTCCGGGGCGACTCCCGGACGACCGCATACGACCACGAGCAGTCCGAGCGCGCGCCCGCGCACCCGGCCGACGTCACCGAGGCGGAACTGTGGGAGAACCTGGAGTACTTCCTCGACGAGGTCGTCCCGGTCGCGGAGGAGGCGGGCGTGAAACTCGCGCTCCACCCCGACGACCCGCCGATATCGCCGGTCCGGGGCGTCCCCCGCCTCGTGACCTCCGTCGAGAACGTCCGGCGAATCCTGGACCTCCACGACAGCCCGAACCACGGGCTCACGTTCTGCCAGGGCAACTTCTCGGCGATGGGCGCCGACGTGCCCGAGACGATACGGGAGTTCGGCGACGACATCCACTTCGTCCACTTCCGCGACGTGGAGGGGACCGCCGAGCACTTCGTCGAAACCTGGCACGAGGAGGGCCAGACCGACATGCTCGCCGCGATGGAGGCCTACCGCGAGGCCGGGTTCGACGGCCCGATTCGGCCCGACCACGTCCCGAAGATGGCCGGCGAGGAGGACCGGGAGGGGACCATGGCCGGCTACACCGACACGGGACGGCTGTTCGCCATCGGCTACATGAAGGGACTGCTGGAGCGGGCCGAAGGCCGGTAAGGCTCCGAAGTTTTATTGTCGGCGTCCGGCCAACTGCGACCATGGGGTTCATCGACGAGCGATACCTGTTGGACACCGACGCGGCCGCCCGGCTCTACCGGTCCATCGAGGACCTGCCGGTGGTCGACCCGCACAACCACGTCGACCTCGCGGAGGTCGTCGAGAACGAACCGTGGAGCGACGTCTGGGAGGTCGAGGGCGCGACCGACCACTACGTCTGGCAACTGATGCGCAAGCGCGGCGTCCCCGAGGAGAAGATAACCGGCGACGCGACCAACCGCGAGAAGTGGGACGCGCTGGCCGCGGTGTTCCCCGACTTCGCGGGCAACCCGACCTACGAGTGGGTCCACCTCGACCTCAGGCGCCGGTTCGGCATCGAGGAACCCGTCAGCGCCGAAACGGCCGACGAGATATGGGCCGAGACGAAGCGCCAACTGGCCGAACCGGAGATGCGACCCCAGCGCGTGCTCCGGGACATGAACGTCGAGGTGCTCTGCAGCAGCGACGACCCGACGTCCGACCTCTCGTACCACGAGCGCGCCGAGGACGAGGTCGAGGGCGTCGACGTCCGGCCGACGTGGCGGCCCGACCGCGCGCTGAAGATCGACGCCGAGGCGTGGTCGACGTTCGTCGCGGAACTCGACGAGGCGACCGACGTCGACGTGGATGACGGCGGTTTCGCGGCCTTCTTGGACGCGCTCGCGGAAACCCACGATTACTTCGTCGACCGCGGCTGCGTCGCCTGCGATATCGGCACCGGGACCGACCCGATCTCCAAGCCCGTCAGCCGAGAGCGGGCCGCCGCGGTGTACGAGAAGGCCCGGCGAGGCGAGAATCTGGCCTCCGACGAAGTCGAGGACTACAGGGCGTTCCTGCTGGAGTTCGTCGGCGAGTTGAACAGCGAGGCGGGGTGGGTAACCCAATTGCACGTCGGCGCGGTCCGGAACTACCGCGCGTCGCTGTACGACGAACTCGGCCCGAACGCCGGCGGCGACGTCTCGACCCAGGACGTCGACCTGGTCGCCAACCTCGATCACTTCCTCGACCGCTTCGACGGCGAGATGGAGATCGTCCTCTACGTGCTCGACCCGACCCACTACCCGAGCGCGACGGTGGTGGCCCGGGCGTACCCCAACGTGAGCGTCGGCCCCGCGTGGTGGTTCAACGACAGTCCGTTCGGCATCGAGAACCAACTGGAGCGGGTCGCGTCGGTCGACCTACTCTCGAACTTCGCGGGCATGGTCAGCGACTCGCGCAAACTCGTCTCCTACGGCTCGCGGTTCGAGATGTTCCGGCGGACGCTCGCGAACGTCGTCGGGCGGATGGTCGAGCGGGGCCAGATGCCCTACGACCACGCCGAGCGACTCGTCGAACACGTCGCCTACGACCGGCCGAAAGAACTGTACGGGTTCTGAGCGAAAGGGCGGTTCGACGACGGGCGGTTCGACGACGGGCGGTTCGACGACGGGCGGGTCGGGTCGGGCCAGGACGGTCGGGGCGGGATGTGGCGGCGCAGGGCGTCGCGGGGCGTCGCGGTCAACGTCGCGACGCCCCGCCACCGACAAAGTGAAGTGAGTTTCCTCGGTTGTACCGCGTATGGGTGAACGACTCAGCGGAGAAACCGCAATCGTCACCGGGTCTAGCCAGGGTATTGGAAAGGGGATCGCCGAGCAGTTCGCCGCGGAGGGCGCGAACGTCGTCGTCAACTCCCGGTCGGCCGACCGCGCCGAGGAAGTCGCGGCGGCGATCGAGTCCGAGGGCGGCACCGCCATCGCCGTCGCGGCCGACGTCAGCGACGAGGACGAGATGGAGGCGCTGGTCGAAACCACCGTCGAGGAGTTCGGCCGACTCGACGTGATGGTGAACAACGCCGGCATCACGACCCTCGGTCCGGCCGAGGAGTTCGACGTCGAGGAGTGGCGGCGAATCGTCGACGTCAACCTGGTCGGGACGTTCATCGGCTGTCAGGTGGCCGGCCGGCAGATGATCGACCAGGACGGCGACGGCGCCATCCTCAACGTCTCCTCGCTGATGGCCAGTCGCGGGCTTCACCTCCGGTCGCCCTACTGCGCGTCGAAGGCGGGCGTGAGCAACCTCACGAGGACGCTCGCGGTGGAGTGGGCCGAGCACGACGTCTCCGTCAACGCCCTCGCGCCGGGGTACATCTGGACCGAGATCACCGACCAGACCCAGGGCTCGGGCGGCTACACCGACGACGACATCCGCGACCGGACGCCACTCGGCCGGTTCGGGTCGGTCGAGGAGATGGCCGAGTGTGCGCTCTTTCTGGTCGGCCGGAACAACTTCGTCACGGGCGAGGTGCTCCACGCCGACGGCGGGTGGAAGGCCTACGGTTGGGGATGCGGCGACCAGTAGGGAAGTAAACGGCGGGGCGTCTGAACGCGACGACCGTCGCGTTCGGACGCCCGCCAATTTTGGATGACTCGCCGTTTCGAGAAATCGGGAGACGCGTTCTGAGGAACTGAATCCTGCGTTCTGAAATGCTGGGCCGACGTTCAGAGATTCGGAACGGACGGCTCAGTAGTTGACGTTGAGTTCGATGACGTTCGCCGCGTTGAGCACGCGCTCGGGCAGGTCGCCGTGGAGGTCTTCGTCGCTCACCCGGCGGGCCGGCGCAGAGACGCTGACGGCCCCCAAAACCTCGTTCGAGGAGGACTTCACCGGAGCGGCGATACAGCGCAGTCCCTCCAGGCGTTCCCCGTCGTCGATGGCGTAGCCCCGCTCGCGGATGTCGGCCAGCGCGTCGAACAGTTCCTCCTCGGTCCCGATGCTCTCGGAGGTTTCGCGTTCGAGGCCGCGTCGGTCGATTATCTCCGCGACCCGCTCCTCGGGGAGGTGGGCGAGGATGGCCTTTCCGAGCGCCGTGGTGTGGAGGTTCACCCGGAGGCCGGCGTAGGTGTCGAGGTCGACGGCCTTCTCGCCCTTGGCGCGCATCAGGTAGACGCCCATCCCCTGCTCCTCGACCAGCAGGTTGGCGAGTTCGCCCGTCTCCTCGGCGAGCAGTTTGATCTCGGGTTCGGCCACCTGGTAGATCTCCATGGACTTGCGGGTGTGGCCGCCCACTTCGAGGAACTTCAGGCCGAGGCGGTACTCCTCGTCGACCTGCTCGACGTACCCGTGTTCCCGGAGCGTGGTCAGGTGGTTGTGGACCGTGCTCTTGCCCATGCCGAGGTGATTCGAGAGGTCGGTCACCCGACACGGTCCCCGCTCCATCAGCGCTTCGACCAGCCTGAGCGTTTTCTCGGTGGTTCGGACGGGGTGTTTCGCCTCCATGTTTGGGTAATTCTTGCGCCCGGGGGTCATAAGCGTTCTGGATATTAGAACGAGCGGCGATCGAAACTACCGAGGCGATTCGGCGAACCGGGCCGCCGTCGGCTACCGTCGTCCGAACCGGCGACTGCGAGCGTATCGGCGCGGCTACCGGCCCGAATCGAGCGGCGTGGGTGAGGCAAACGACAGGCAGGAGTCACCACCGGAACAGCCGATACACTGAATAACCCTCAGTAATGAACCCATATTCTTTGCTTCACGTTCAATTTTCCGTCGTTAGCGTAACTGCCTAATCCGGCGTCTTTCAACCGTATTCTGCATCTATCGAACGCGCCAGCCGCAGATAGGGTTTATTCCTCTAATGCATATCATTGGGTGGTACTCTCGAAGGGTCGTTCGTCCCGAAACGCGGCGGAGACGGAGCGTAGCGGTTATCGACGGGGCGAGACGGCGATAGTGACCGCCACCGCCGCCGAGAAACGTCGGTAAAGCGGTCGTTGGTCGACTTTTTCGGAGGTGCGTTGTCCGCGTGTCCACCGGAAATACTCGATTCAGTTAGTAACGACGGTTAGGAACGAGAGACGTAAACAATGTCCAAGCCGAGCTAGGGAAATCGTTATACTATCGCTCCCGTAGTAGTTCATATGGACGAAGAGAGTCAGGACGTCGCCGTCCTCCACGCGGAGAACGTGGGCGGTATCGACGAAACCGACGTGGAGTTGGCCCCCGGCGTCACCGTCCTCTCGGGACGGAACGCGACCAATCGCACCTCGTTCCTTCAGGCCATCATGACCGCGATGGGGAGCGAGCAGACGAGCCTCAAGGGGGACGCCAAGGAGGGCGCCGTCGAACTGCAGATGGGCGACGAAACCTACAGGCGGACGCTCGAACGGGGCGACGGCGGCGGCGTCGTCCGAACCGGTGACAGCTATCTCGACGACCCGTCGCTGGCCGACCTCTTCGCGTTCCTGCTCGAACGGAACGAGGCCCGGCAGGCGGTGGCCCGGGGCGACGACCTCCGCGAACTCATCATGCGGCCCGTCGACACCGACGAGATAGAGGCCGAGATAGAGTCGCTGAAGAGCGAACGCGACCAGATAGACGCCCAACTCGAACACATCGAGGACCGCAAGCGCGACCTGCCGGAACTCGAACGCCGCCGCGGCGAACTCGAATCTCAGATCGAGGAAACCCGCGAAGAGTTGGCCGAGAAGGAGGCCGAAATCGAGTCGCTCGACGCCGACGTCGAGCAGGCCGCCGAGAACGAGGTCGACTCGACGCTCGAGGAACTCCGCGAGACGCGCTCGGAACTCGAGGATGTCCGGTACGACATCGACACCGAAGAGGAGAGCCTCGACTCGCTGCGGACTGAGCTCCGGGAGCGACGCCAGGAGCTCGAATCGCTGCCCGACGCGCCCGAACCGGACGACGAGGTGGACGAGCGCCTCCAGCAGCTCCGCGACGAGAAGCAGCAACTCGACGCCGACATCAGCCAGCTCCAGAGCGCCATCTCGTTCAACGAGGAGATGCTCGATTCGCACGGCGAGCGGGTCTTCCAGCAGGACGGCGGCACCAGAGTGCACGACGGCTCGGTGACCGACCAGCTGGTCGAACCCGAAACCAGGGTAACCTGCTGGACCTGCGGGTCGACCGTCGACCAGTCGAACATCGAGACGACGCTCGACGAACTCAAGGAGCGCCGGGCCGAGAAGATAGAGGCCGTCTCCGAACTCGAAGACGACATCGAGTCGCTACAGACCGAGCGTCGCGAGCGCCGCGAGCGCGTCCAGCGCCGCGAGTCGGTCGAGCGCCGAATCGAGGGGCTCGACGACGAGATCGACGAGCGCGAGCACCGCCTCGAAGCGCACAAGGACCGGGCCGACGAACTCCGCGAGGAGATTCGGTCGCTCGAAGCGGAGGTCGAGGACGCCGACGACGGGATGAACGAGGTGCTCGAACGCCACCGCGAGGCCAACGACCTGGAGTTCGAACTCGGCCAACTCGAATCCGAACTCGACTCGATCGGCGAGGAGATACAGGTCATCGAGGACCAACTCGACGAGGAGTCGACGCTCGAAACCCGGCGCGAGGAGATCGCCGACGAACTCGTCGACCTGCGGACCCGCATCGACCAGGTCGAGCGCGAGGCGGTCGAGCAGTTCAACGAGCACATGGCCGCCATCCTCGACATCCTGGAGTACCGCAATATCGACCGCATCTGGATCGAGCGCGTCGACCGGGAGGTCCGCGAGGGCCGGCGCAAGGTCGAACGGACCCAGTTCGAACTCCACGTAGTGCGCACGACCAGCGGCGGTGCGACCTACGAGGACACCGTCGACCACCTCTCCGAGAGCGAGCGGGAGGTGACCGGCCTCATCTTCGCGCTGGCGGGCTACCTCGTCCACGAACTGTACGAGGAGGTGCCGTTCATGCTGCTCGACTCGCTCGAAGCCATCGACTCCGAGCGTATCGCGGGGCTCATCGACTACTTCGCCGACTTCGCGCCGTATCTGGTCGTCGCGCTCCTGACCGAGGACGCCCAGGCGCTCGACGACGAGTACGACCGGGTCACCGAGATCTAGCGCTCGCAGTCGCAGCCGCCTCGTTCGAGGAGTTCGTCGTAGGAGTACTGGTCGCCGCAATCCTCGCAGAGCACGGTGAGGTCGACGAGGACGCGGCTGTCACCGAGCGTGAGGTCGCCGGCGTTCCGCAACTGGTCGAGGTTGCCTTCCGCGACCGAGACGGTCCGGGACTGCAACCGCCGGACGCTCTCCGCCACCTTCTCGACCCGGTCCTCGTCGGCCGAGTCGTCGTACTCCGCCTGCCGGACGCCCTTCAGGTACGACCGAACCGCCTGGTAGGAGACGAAGTCCCGCTCCAGGGACTCGACGTCGACGCCGTTGCGGTCGAGTCGCCGCCGGGCGTCGGTCCGCATCCCGCTGGAGACCTCCTCGTCGGTCAGCAACCGGTAGATGTTCTCGACCTCGCCGTCGAGCGACGACATTCCCGCCTCCGCCATCGCCACCCCGAGCAGTTCGCGGTTGAACTCGTCGGCCAGGTCGCGCAGGCTCTTTCGCTCGACGCTTTCGCCGAGCCACGCGGCCTCCAGTCGGTCGCCGAACTCCTCGCCGAGTCCGTAGCGTTCGAGGAGCCGTCCGACCTTCGTCGTTGGAGCATCGTCGGCTGGCCGCGCCATTTAATCGACAGAGGTGGCGAGAGCTACTTAAGGCCCTCGCTCCGTGGAACGTCGCCCCCTTCCGGTCGTCCGCCGGCGAGACGCCAACGGACGACCAAAAGGGGCAACCGGCAACGAGGAGCAAGCGACGACCGGTCGGACGGTGAGCCGAGAGCGGACCGACGGGCGAGGACGTGGGACCGACTGGTGACGGCGCGGCGGAATCGCCGACGGTCCGTCGGCGATTCCGCCGCGCCGCGAGTCGTCTCGACCCGTCGCTCCGGTGGTTTTATGCCGGTTCGAACGCCTGTGAGGGTATGAACCAAGGTATCGTCGTCGTCGAAGATACCCCGACCCACCGGTCGCTACTGCGCGAGGCGGGCGAGTACGCGGCCGCCGCCGACGCGAAACTGCTCTTGCTGGCGTTCCTCGACCCCGAATCCTACGAGGAGGACCTCGAAACGCTCGAGACGGTCGGCAGAATCGAGAACGCGAACTACGACAGCGACACCATCATCCAGGGTGCCGCGAGCGACGCCGAGGACGTCGCCGAGGCGGTCCTCGACGGACTCGACGTCGAGCTAGATGTCGCCGTCGCGGTCGCCGAGGAGGACGAGCGAGCACGGCGCGTCATCACCGCCGGCGACGAGTACGACTGCGACCACGCCTTCATCGTCGGCAGGAGTCGTTCGCCGACCGGCAAGGCCATCTTCGGCGACTTCGCACAGCGGGTCATCCTCAACTTCGACGGCTACGTCACCACCGCCACGAAGTAACGCCGAGCGTCGAGTCGACGGAGGGGCCGTCAGTCCGACGCCGCGACGGTGTTCCGGAGCGTTCCGACGCCCTCGTAGGTGATTTCGATTTCGTCGCCGGGTTCGACGAGTCCAGGGTTCGCCGGACTCCCGAACGCGATCACGTCCCCGGGCCGAAGCGTGAACCGCTTCGAGAGGAACGAGACTATCTCCTCGGGGCCGAACAGCATCAGTTCGGTCGACGCTTCCTGGCGGCGCTCGCCGTCGATGTCGGTCCGCATCTCGATGTCCGAAGGGTCGACGTCCGTCTCGATCCAGGGTCCGAGCGGCCCGGAGCCGTCGAACGCTTTCCGGGCGGTTCGGCCCTGCTGGTCGAGCGCGTCGACGTCGTTCATCACGGTGTAGCCGCGGACGGCGTCGGCCACCTCGTCGGGCGCGAGGTTACGGCATCGCCTGTCGACGACCGCCGCCAGTTCCCCCGCGTACGTGAGTTCGTCGGTGAACGACGGGTACGGAATCGACTGCTCGTGGGCCAACAGCGCCGCGGGCGGTTTGATGAAGAAGTCGGGTTCGTCCGGGCGTTCGTACTCCATCTGCTCGAGCGTCTCGGCGTAGTTCCGACCGACGCAGTAGACCGCCGACGGCTCGCACGGCGGGAGGAGTCGACCGTGGCGACCGACCTCGTACGAGCCGTCTTCGGCGTACAGCGTGCCGTTCTCGTATTCGCCGCGAACCGGGCCGTCGGGCGTAAGCAGGCGAGCAAGTCGCATGCCGCGACGTTGACGGTCGACGGAGAAAGGAGTGGGGGATTCGCGTCGCCCCTCCGCGCCGGAGGAGCCCATCCCCACCATGTCCAGACTGTAGGAGGACGCCCGCACGCCCGGCTACAGGTCGAACACGTCGAGGCCGGTCCGCTCGTCGAGGCGGTGGATGAGCGGTGTCTCGCCCTCGGTGATCACGACCTCGAAGGTACCCGAGACGGTCGCCCCAGAGCAGTGGCCGCCGAGCGTCTCGAACGAGTCGGTCGCCACCTGGATGTGGGTGTGAATCTTGTCCGGCCCGATATTCCCGAGGAAACTCGTCACCTCGAACTGGCCCGTGAACTCCTCTTCGTCGTACTCCTGCGCTTTGACGTCGTAGTGGCCGAGCACGACCCGGTCGACCGCGCCGATTCCCGCGAGGAATCCGTGGTCGATGTCGCGCTCGTCGCGCACCGTCGCGAGCGATTCCAGCACGTCCTCGCCGGGGTCGAGACGCACGACGACCCGGTCGTCCTCTCGTACGGAGTCCATATCGAAATCACCTCCGACGACGGTCCCGCGCTTGATAACGGAGGCGATACCAGCAACATCCTCGGCCGAGGACCGGACAACCGTCCGGCCGGAGGGGTTCTACTCGGTTTCGCCGAGCGGCGTGCGGTCGTCGACGACGTCGCCGAGGTCGAGTCGGGCGAGCGTCTCGGCCATCGGGCGACCGTGCGTCCCCCAGCCTCTGGCGGCGTAGTACCGGTCGAGCGCCCGTTCGAAGTCGGCGGGGTCGATTCGAGCGCCGGGGCCGCGGTCGGTCGAGAGCGGTTTCCGGAAGGGTTCCGGGAGGTCGTCGTCGCGCCTGTCGAACCCCTCTCGGACGTTGAACAGGCGGACGAGCGTCCAGGTCCGTTCGCCGAGTCGGTACAACTCGGTCGGCGTGTACTCCCTGCCGAGCGCCTCCAGCCACTCGGCGCCCAGGTCGTCGAACGTCTCGCCGAGGAAGTCGTCGGCCGGGAGACTCCAGAGCGCCGACCGGATGTCCTGGGCGGTCACGACCGCGCGGACCTGCTTTTCGAGCGACCACTCGCCTTCGAAGACCTCGCGCTCGAACGGGCGCGCGCGGCGGTGACAGCCGCCGCGGTCGCTGGTCGCGTAGGCCAGCGCCGTGCTGCCGGCCCGCCGCGGGTCGTAGGACGGCACGGCCATCGACTTCACGGTCGGCACGAACTCCTCGCCGCCGTACCGGTCGGCGGCGACGGCGACGCCGTCGGCCAACGCGTCGGCCACCGTCCCGTCGCGGGCGGCGATTCGTTCCAACAGCGCCGCGGCCGCGTCGGCGTCGCCGAACGAGACGTCGAGGTCGAGGTGTCCGGCGTCGGCGGCCCGAATCGCCCAGGCGACGGCGTTACCCGCGCTTATCACGTCCATCCCGAGACGGTCGCAGACCGCGCCGAGCGACGCGACGTCGTCGAAGTCGTCGATGCCGAGCCCCGCGCCCAGCGTCATCGCGGTGGCGCCGCGGGGCACCGTCTCGCCGGCGTCGGTTTCGACGCGGAACCCGCCGGGATGGTCGCCGTCGGGGTGCTCGCGCTCGACGGCGCGCTCCTTCGCGGCCTCGACGCCGATGGCTTCGCTGCCGTCGAACGCCGTGGTCTGCCACCCGCGGGCGGCGAGCAGTCCGGTTTCGTCGGCGAAGTCCAGACTTTCGAGCGTCGCGCCCGCGGCCAACCAGCGACCGGTGTCGTGCTCCCGGTACGTCTCGGCGTACTCCTCGCGGAGGCGTTCGAGCGACCCGGTCGGGGCGATTTCGTCGCCGCGGACGGCGACGGCCTTCAGATTCTTCGCGCCCATCACGGCGCCGGCGCCGCCTCGGCCGGCGTGATGGTCGCCGCCGTCGGACGCGATGGTGGCGTAGTTGACCGCCGACTCGCCCGCCGGACCGACGCACGCGACGGCCGCGTCGGGAAACGCGTCGGCGGTCCGCTCGGCGTCGCGGCCCGCGAGGTGGTCGGCCGGGACGACCGACGCGTCGCCGGTGTCGATGCGTATCGCGACCGGCGCGTCGGCGCGTCCCGTCACGAACACGCCGAGGCAGTCCCGGAGGGCGCCCGCGAGGCGGGTGGGGAACCGCCCGCCGGCGTACGAGTCGAGGAACCCGCCGGTCAGCGGCGACTTCGTGACCGCGGCGTACCGCGTCTCGCCGGGGAGGTATCCCGAGAGCGGGCCGAGCACGAACCCCAGCACGTTCGCCGGTCCGAGCGGGTCGGCGCCCGGTTCGAGTTCCTCGTACAGGTATCGAGCGCCGAAACCCTTGCCTCCCAGAAAGCGCCGCCGCCACCGCTCCGGGACGCGTTCGCGGCGGACGGTTTCGGTCGAGAGGTCGACCCGGAGGACGCGGTCTCGTGTCTGGGTCACGTTCGAGAAGTATCGCCGCTCGCGGGTAAGAAGGCAGCGGGACGCGGCGTCACCCGATGCGGCGTTGGCCGATGCGGCGACGCCGCGTCCCCCGTCGCGTCTCGGCCGCCCCATCCCATCTCGACTGCGTCCCCCGTCACGTTTCGACCGAGACGTCGAACTTGCCGTCCCAGCGGTAGCGCCGCCCGGCCCAGACGAAGGTTCGCCGGGCGAGCGCGTAGGTCGTGAGCGGGACCTGGAGGAGTATCGCCGGATACGCGAGCAGGGCCGTCCACCGGCGGACGCCGAAAAAGGCGTAGACTCCCGCCAGCAGGAGCGTCGTCGCACCGAACGCGTAGAGCGGGACGAGCAAGCAGAACAGCGCCAGCGCCAGCGTGACGACCGCCCCGGACGCCAGCCCCGACGGGTCGTGCCACCGGACGATCTGGGTGAACCGGACGTGGCGTTCGAGCGTCTCGCGGACCGTGCCGCCGACTTCGACCCGCCGAACCCGCCGGAGCGGCGTCACGTCGAGGTACTCGGACAGCAGGCCGTCGTCGCTCACCGTCCGCCGGAGGTCGTCCAGGAACGCCTCGACGTCGAGGTCGTCGCGCTCGAACGCCACGGCGCCGGCCCACGCCTTGTCGCTCGCGTAGACGCCGAGGGTCCCGCCGAGCGCGTACACCGGTTCGAGCAGCGTCGACAGCGGGTCGCGTCCGACGAAGAACGGCAGTTCCGTGACGGGACCGCGTCGGTCGTAGGCGGCGTTGAGGTCGGCGAGCCAGTCGGGTGGGTGGTGGAAGTCGTCGTCCGTCCAGACGAGTCGGTCGTGTGCCGCGGCGTCCATCCCGGCCGCGACGGCGTTGGCCTTCCCCGAACACGCGGTCGGTTCGCCGGCGACGACGAGACGGACGTTTCCGGGGAGTTCGTCGACGCGGGCGGCGACGCCGTCCGCGTCGGTGTCGCAGACGACGAGGAGTTCGTCCGTCGGGCGAAGTTGGTCGGCGACCGCCTCGCACGCCGGCGTCCACGCGGTCGTCGGGAGGAGGACGCTCGTGGGTGGGGCGTCTGTCACGCCGAGGGCTTCTCGGCGGGGGGCCAAAAATTCGACGCCGCGACAGGTATGCCGCGTCGACAGTCGAGCGCCGGAGACGGCCCTTTCGAAGCGAACGCGACGCGTTCCGCGACTCGCCTCACGGCCCGGCGTCGGCGCGAACGTCCGTCTCGACGGGGTCGAACGCGTCGTCGAGCATCAGCGCCAGGACCTCATCGCCGGCGGACACTTCGAGGGTCGCTCGCCACGGGTCCTCCGAGCGTACCGAGACGGCGTCGTCGCTGGCGCAGAACTCGATCTCCCAGAACGGCCGGTCGGACAGGTCGACGCCGCGGTCGTAGCAGAACGCCACCACCGCGGGGTGCGAGAGCAGTAACTCCCCGATGGACGTCGTGAGAATCAGCTGTTCGCAGTGTTCGCAGACGTGGTCGACCGAGAGCCGAGTGGGGAGGCCGTCGGCCCGGTCGGTGAGGCTCGCGGTCATCCGCCCGCTACAGTTCGGGCAGATGCCGTCGGCGGCGAGCGCCATGCTCCGGCGCATCCGGCGGTCGGCCGTCCGGACCACCGCCTCGACGTCCCGGTCCATCACGACGCCGGGCGGGAGGTCGACCATCGCCCACGGGGAATCGCAGTCGTCGCACGCGACGGTGAACCGGCCGCCGTCGTACGACGCGACGAGTCGGGCGTCGCAGTTGGGACACCGACTGTCTATCGTCTCCGGGGCGACATCGTAGTCGCCGCGGAACCGGCCGGCCTTGATGGCTCGGTACACCTGTCGGCCGACGTACTGGAGCGCGTACCCCTCCTCGGAACGCCGGACGAAGTTGCCGCAGAGCGCCTTTAGGTGGTAGTTAAACTTCCCGCTGTCCCGGATATCGACCCGGCGATAGATCTCCGAGAACGGCGCCGGCGACCCGACGTCGCGCTCGGCCTCGGCCAGCGCGAACAAGACGGCGATGCGGGTTTCGTTCGCGAGCGCCGAGAACAACTCCTCGGACGCCGCCGGGACTCGGGTCGGTGCGTCGGAGTCGGGGTTCCGCGAGGACATTCTCTAGAGGAGCGTTCGCCCGGGTATAGCCGTTTCTCATCGCGCGAGGGCGACGTCGGCCCCTTAGACGGTGGATAAATCGGGGCTACGCACCCGATAGTAAAACCCGGTCGCGGCGATATTCCGGTCGTTCGGCTCGCACGCGAAGTCTGTGTCGCCGACCGCGAGGAGAGCATGAATCCGGGTAAGGTCCCCGTTCAGGAGTCGGAGTCGTCCCGCGACGGCGTGCTGGTCGCGGAGGTCCACCTCCGCCATCCTGACCTGGTTTTGAGCCACACCATCACGGCGGTGCCCGAGGTGACCGTCCGCCCGGAGTACCAGTCCGATATCAGTTCCGGCAGTCACCGACTGTTCCTTTCGGCGGTCGGCGACGACTTCGAGGCGTTCGAGGCGGCGCTGCTCGAAGACCCGACGGTCGCCGACCCGCTCCGGGTGGACACGTTCCCCGACCGCCGGGTTTACCGGGTTGACCTCGCGCCCGACGCCAAGCAGTTCACGGATAAGATAGCGGAACTGGGCGGCCGGGTCCTCGACACCCACAGCGAGAACGGCGGCTGGTACGTCCAGATGCGCATCCCCTCCCGGGAGATGTTGGTCGAGTTCCGCGAGTACTGCCTGGCCGAGGACGTCACCTTCCGGCTCAAACAGCTCTACAGCCCCGAACCGTCCGAACTCGGCTACCGGACCACGGTGTCCGACGACCAGCGCGAGATGCTGGTCACCGCCTTCGAGGAGGGCTACTACGACATCCCGCGGGGCATCTCCCAGAACGAACTCGCCGAGAAACTCGACGTCTCGCCGTCGGCGGTCTCCCAGCGACTCCGCCGGGCGACCGCCGAACTCATCGGCCGGACGCTGGTCGAGTCGGAAACCGAGTGAATCCGGCGGCGACCGAATTTCGGTCGCCGCCGGACGCCCGAACATCTAGTCGACGACTATCATCGCCGAGACGTATCTATCAAGGCGAAAGTTTATGTCGATAGGGTTTCCAGAATTGGACGCACCGCAAAGGTGCTCATTGGCCCCGGGCTGGCATCCCACCACCACTGCCGAAGTACCAAGATGACGAGCGGTGGCCGTATCTGTCCTCGAAGTTATCGCTCCGGGCCGCGCCGACGCGTCGAAACCGCGAGTCGAATCGCCGCGGGCGCTTACGGTCTTCGGGCCGCGCCGAACGCCAGCAAGCCGACGGCGAACGCCGCGGCGAGCACGAACGCGCCCGCCGCGGTCGCGACGGGCCCGCGCTCGCGGCGGAGTCCAGACACCGCCGCCCACGCCACGCCGGGGTACTGGCTCGGTTCGACCGACGCCGAGCGCAGGTGGCGCGTCCCGGCGAGCGGCTTGCCGTCGGCGTAGAACTCCTTGGCGAGCAGGAGGTCGTGGGTCGCCCGGACGTCGTGGCCCCGTTCCTCGAACTCCTCGATCAGGTCGGCGTGCTTGGCGAGGTACTGCTCGTCGGCCCGGCGGATGACCTCAGGAGCGGGCGACCCAGTGCCGTAAAGGGTGACGAGCGTCTCGTCGACGTACGCCAGTTTCCCAGCCTCCAGCACGCGGACGACGAACTCGGGGTCCTGGAACCGGTCGAGGGTCACGTCGAAGCCCCCGATCTCCTCGGCGACCGCGCGCTCGACGACGAGCGTCGACCCCGCGCAGGTCACGAGGGTATCGGCCAGCACGTCGCCGATGAGTTCCCGGCCGCCCTCCTTGTGCTTGTCCTCCTCGTTGCCGAGGAGCGCGGCGACGACCTCCTCGAAGGTACCGCCGGCGCCCGGCAACTCGCGCTCGTAGTCGCAGTAGGCCGCCACCCAGTCGTCCTCCTGGACGAGGCGGTCGAGTTGGCGTTCGAGTTTCGCCTCGTGCCAGACGTCGTCGGAGTCGAGGAACGCGACGTAATCTCCCTCTGCGGCCTCGATGCCGGTGTTTCGGGCCGCGCAGGCCCCGCGGTTCTCGTCGTGGCGGAGGAGCGTCACCCGGTCGTCGTAGTCGGCGACGAGTTCGGGCGTCTCGTCGGTGGAGGCATCGTCGACGACGAGGAGTTCGAGGTCCTCGACGGTCTGGGCGAGGACGCTGTCGATGGCCCGGGGGAGGACGTCGGCCCGGTCGTAGGTCGGAACGATGACGCTGACGCGAGTCATTTCCGCGGAGGTTCGGGCGTCGGGGGCTTTATTATCGAGTCGGTAAGCCGCGCCGGCCGGCCGAAACGGGCCGACCAGAACGTTTAGCCCGCTTATAAGAAAGACCGCTGGGTGACTAGAGGCTCACAACGAATGTACGCGACTCGCACGTCTACGAGGCCGACCGGTGCCGGCGTATCGCCGGCGCCGGTCGGTAGGCGGTTCCCGGTCGGCGAGCGCCGGCCGGACCGGCCGGCGGAGCGGCTGTCAGGTCGACCGGCCGGCCGACCGTCGGGAGGTGAGCCGCGGTGAAGCGCAACATGGTGACGGCGTTCGTGTCGGTGGCGCTGGCGAAGGTCGCGACCCTGCTGTCGCTGGCGGTCATCACGCCGGTCGTCGTCCGCCTGCTGGGGGCCGACCAGTACGGCACCTACGCCACCCTGCTGTCGGTGTTCAGCCTCTCGATGATTCTGTTCAGTTCGGGCATCAACGGCGGTTCGCGCAAGTACATCGCCGAGGAGCGCGACGGCGAGAACTGGAAGAGCCACGTCTTCGGCTTCTACTTCCGGCTGGCGACGCTGTTCGCGCTGGTCGGCGCGGTCGCGTTCTGGGCGGCCGCCGAGTACGGCGTCGTCGCGGCGCTGTTCCCCGACAAGGAGCTCACACCGTACTTCTACCTGCTGGCGTTGATGGTGCCACTCGCGCAGTTCAGCAACTACGTCCGGCGGTCG
The DNA here is from genome assembly GCF_024138165.1 of Halorussus vallis. Taxonomy (NCBI): domain Archaea; kingdom Methanobacteriati; phylum Methanobacteriota; class Halobacteria; order Halobacteriales; family Haladaptataceae; genus Halorussus; species Halorussus vallis. Next base: position 97,798 of record NZ_CP100002.1, read on the forward strand.
CTGATGGGGCTGAAACTGGAGCACGTCGCCCAGCCCATCAAGGTTTCCTTCACGCTCATCTACGCCGTGGTCGCCATCCTGCTGGCCGGACCGTGGATATTCGACATGGGCGTCAAAGGGGTGTTGCTCGGTCGCGTCATCGGCTGGGCGGCGACCATCGGCGCGGCGCTGTGGTTCGCCTCGCGCCACCTGAAGCTGTCGTACATCTTCCGGCGCACCCCGAAGGACTTCCCGCGGCGGAAGCTGCTGGGGTTCAACAACCTCTCCATCGTCTACATGTTCCTGCTCACGTCGCTCTATCACGTCGACATCATCATGCTCGGGATGAACGTCGGCAAGGACCAGGTGGGCTACTACAAGGCGGCGCTGGTGCTCGCGGAGTTCCTCTGGTTCGCACCCCAGGCCATCCAGTCGGTGATGGTCCAGTCGACCTCGAACCTCTGGGCTCAGGACCGCGTCGAGAAGATAAACGAGATCGCCTCGCGGGTGACCCGCTACGGCCTGCTGTTGACCCTCTTGCTCGCCATCGGCATCGGCGCGCTCGCCCGGAAGTTCGTCCCGTTCTACTACCCCCAGGACTTCCAGGCGTCGGTGCTGCCGCTGCTGTTGCTCCTGCCGGGTGCGCTCGGCTTCGCGGTGGCGCGACCCATCCTCTCCATCAGCCAGGCGAAGGGCGACCTCAAACCCCTGGTGGTGGCGACCGGCGCGGTCGCGCTCCTCAACGTCGGCCTGAACGCGCTGCTCATCCCGCGCTTGGAGATCGTCGGGGCCGCCATCGCCACCTCCATCGGTTACGGCTCGCTGCCGCTGTTCCAAGTCGCGGTCGCCCGGCGACTCGGTTTCCACCCGTTCGAGGACGCCCGCCTGCTCCGCATCGGACTGACGGGCGTGCTCGCCGGCGTCCCCATCGTCCTGCTGGCGACGACCATCCAGAGCACGCTGCTCGCGCTGGCGGTCGTCCCGCCGGTGGGCTTCGTCGTCTACGCCATCGCGGCACTACTGACAGGCGCGGTCGAGTGGGACGAGATTCTGGACGTCACTTCCTCGCTTCCGGGGTCGCTGGGACAGAAGGCCGCCAAGCTTCGCTGGCAGTTCCACGACCCGTGGGAGGACAACAAGTCCGACGACAACAAGGTCCAGGCGGTGTTCGCGTTCGCCGGCGTGGCGCTGCTGGCGGCCGGCCTCGTTGTCTCGCTGAGCGGCGGGCTGGGCGCGATGGTCGGCGGGCCGGCCGACGACGCACCGGGGCCGAGCGGCCCCGGGACGACGCTCTCGCCGGTCGACACCACCGAGACGACCGACCAGCAGGCCGACGGCGGCGACAAGGGCGACGACGGAACGACCGAGAAGCCGGCGGGCGACGGCGGTGGCGGCGGCGATAGCGGCGATTCCGGCGGCGATGGAGCAGGCGGCGGGTCGAAGAACGCCACGACCACCGAAACCACGACCGAACGGCAGTCCGGCGGGAACGACGGAAGCGACGGCGGTTCCGGCGGCGGCGGTGACGGCGGCAACACCGGCGGCGGGAGCGACGGCGATTCCGGCGGCTCCGACGGCGGAAACGATGGTGGAAATAACGACGGCGGCGACTCCGGCAACGACGGCGGTTCGGACGACCCGACCACCACGACCGAGACGACCACGACCGAAACCACGACGGAGACGACCACCGAGACGACGACCGCCGACACGACGACCGAGACGACAACAACTACGACGACTACGACAACGACGACTACGACGTCCGATACGACCACGACCACCACCACCACCACCACGACTACCACCACCGAAACGACTACGACGACCACGACGACGGATACCACGACCACCACCACCACCACGAGCGGTTCGGGCGCGGGCGGCTCCACCAACGGTACCGCCACGAACGGCACCGCGACCGACTACGGTCGGTTCGCGATGCTGGCCGCCGGCGGGGCACTCTTCGTCGCCGGAATCCGGTGACGCGGCGATAAGACGTCTGTTTCGCGGTTTGTTCGTCTTCGATTTCTGGTCACTACCGAGACGACCGCGGCATCGCCGCGGTCGTCTCGCTGGGCATTTTTCCGAGATTGCTACTCGCGCTCGGAGAGGTCCGTGGGGTCGTCGGCCGCGAGGCGGTCGACCGCCGCCGAGGCGACCCGGAACCCGTTTTCCAGGCCGAGTTCGAGCGCGACCGGGTCGAGGTCCTCGTCGAGGCTCTCGCGGGGAGACTGCCCGTCGCCGGGCCGGTCGAAGTTTACGACGCCTCGGACGCTGAGGTAGCGGTCCAGACGGCCGAAGCGGTCGAGCGCGGTCGCGGTGCCGAAGTCCTCCATCTCGGTGACGGCGTAATCGCCCGCGCCGTAAGCGTCGGCGAGCCACTGAGCCTGGGCCGCGCAGGCGTCGCCGTGCCAGAACTCGTCGCCGGAGAGCGAGGTGCCGGTGGTGACGGCCGGGGCCGACCGCGCCGCCGACTCCGTGTACCGCTCGCGGTACGGCGTCGCCCGGTCGTCGTCCCGGAGGTCGACCGTCTCGGCCGCCCGGCGGACGGCCGAGACGAGGTCGTCGTTCAACCGGTGGACGTAGTCGCGCGGTCGGTACTTCAACAGCGCGATGGGCGGGTCGTCGGGGGTTCGGTCCGCGTCGTCCGACAGAGCGCGCTCGTTCTCGGCCCACCGGTGTTTGCGGTCCCAGTCTACGACGGTTTCGGCGAGGACCACCGACCCGACCGTTGCCCGACTCAGCGGCGCGCCGGCGACTCCGGCGGTCATGAAGTAGGTCGCCGAGAGGTCGAGGCGCGGCGAGGCGAGCAGGGCCGCGACCGTCACGGTCGACTCGGCCTTCCCCATCCCGGTCGGCGTCACCCCGATACCGTCGTCGGTGTAGTAGATGGGCGCGTTCGCGCCGGGCACGGTCAGTTCGTTCGAGAGGTCGTAGGCGTCGGCCTAGCGGGTGACCTCGTCGGGGAGGTCCGGCCGCGCCTCGCCGTCGACGGCGAAGTCGTCGGCCGCGAACGCGGGCAGGACCAGAACGTCGAGAGAAATCGGGTCGGCGTCCGCGGGGTACTCCGTCGACATCTGCTTACGGATAGCTACAGCGGGGAATCGGTGTGACCGTTGCGACTACGGTGTCGAAACCGGAGTTTCCGTTGAGGCAGTCGACGAAGCGACCGCGTCGAACGTGAAATTGCGCGACGACGAACTCGGGGAGAGAGTCGAGTGCGGAAAAACGCAAACCGCAGAACGGAAACGGAACCCAAACCACGACGGTGACGCGAAGCGGTGGCACGCGTGCGCCTCGCGTCGATGGCAGACCGCTGGAAGCGGGCGTCGGACGCGGCGACCTATCTCACCACTTCTGCTGCTTCTTCAGCAGTTTCGTCGGCGTCGTGACCTCGACGCCCTTCTGCTTGTTGATGTAGTCGAGCAGGCTGCGGAAGTCGGCCTCGCTCATGCCCTCTTTGCCGATGACGTGGAACATCAGGCCGGCGGCCTGCTTGTACTTGGCCGCGTAGTCGACCTGCCGCTTGGCGGCTTCGAGCGACTCGCCGTTGATGCGACCCATGTTGTGGGGGTCGGTCATCGGGAGGCCCGTGGGACAGCCGCCGAACCGGAACGCGGCGTCGTGGTACTCGTTGACGAGGTCCCAGGTGTGCTTGCCCATCAGGTTCTTCGGGGTGATGAACACCCGCGAGCCGTCCTTGAACCCGTGGTTGTCGAGCCACTGCTTGGTCTGCTTTATCTTCTTCTGCTGTTCGGACTTCGAGTACTTCGGCAGCGGCTTCGACCCGACGTACGGGTGCGAGCCGATGTCCCAGCCTGCGTCGCGCATCTCGCGGAGCTGACCCGTGTCGAGGCGGCCATCCTTGTAGATGGTCTGCGGGATGACGCCCTCGACGCCCGGGAAGCCGTACTCCTGCATCATCTTGAACGCCTTGGAGTAGTGGGTGATGTGCGAGTCGTCGAAGGTGAGGAAGACGTAGCCCTTCTTCGGCCGGTCGACGACGCGGAGGTCGTCGACGAGCATCTCGACCTTCTGACTGTCGCTGCCCTTGCTGCGGGCGACCAGGCGCATCTCCTGGACGTTCGAGAGTTTGGGGTCGCGCTCGGTGCCCGTCACGCCGAAGTCGACACGCATCCAGCGGTCGGTCGGCCCGGTGAACGTCCGGGTCATCTTGATGGGGTGGCCGCGGTCGGGCGCGTACAGTTCGAGCGTGAGCTTCGTGATCTGGGGCGTCTTGACCTTGACCGCGGCCGAGAAGTTCTTCCCGCTGAAGTCGGCGCCGCCCTGGCCCATCGCCTTGTACGCGCCGACGTAGGGCTGGCCCTTCTTGGTCGACATCCGGAGCGCCTTCGACCCCTCCTGGACGTCCTTCGAGGCGGCGCCGAGTGTGCCGTATTTGTCGAGCTTGACCCAGCTGCCGGTCTTCTCGAAGCCGTCGATGGTCTTGCCGAGCTGGTCGGGGTTGCTCGCGGTCGTCGTCGACTCGGCCGTGGTGGTCGCGGTGGCGGTCTCCGTCCCGGGCGTGGTCGTCGCGCCCGAAGTCCCGTTGTTCGTCGCGTCCGTGGTGTTCGAGTCGCTCGGGTTGCTCCCCGAGCAACCGGCGAGCGCTGCGGCGCCCACCGCGGTCAGGAACGCTCTTCGTGTTCGTTTGCTCATCGTACTTCGACCCACACGCCGACCGCACTTTCTTATCTGGTTCTTATTTCGAATTATAACCGGTCGAGTAATTCGAATTCGATGGAACGTCCCAGAACGCCGCGCTTCGCCGGATTAGAGCCGTCACCGGACCGGCTTCGCCAGATTTCGCGGGGTGAACGGTCGAATTCCGTCGGTATCGAACGCACGAAACCGTCGGCAAGTGTCCGTTCGCCGAACTGTCGGGCGGTTCGGGCGAAACCCCGCCGAAGTGGCGCGTGCGGGCGATTCGATTCGTTCTATTCTCGTGGAACGTCCGCTTTAGCGGATGGATAAACCGTTTCAGCGGCCGTCTCGCGCTGTTCTGGCCGCCGGAAACCCCGGTCGGCCGCGTTCGGGCAGGGCTTGACTCAAACGCGGCCGACTGTGACCGTCCCGAACTCGCCGGCGACATCTGCGTCAGCGAGTGCGAACGCCTACTTCCGCGAGCGTGAACGCCTGCTCCCGCGAGCGCGAGGACTCCGGTCGACTGGCTGGTTCCGGCCGGCCGACCGACGACCGGTGACGCCGAGCGCACCTTCGCGCCTCCACGGAAGAGACAAGCCTTCTGGACGCCCGTGAGCGACCCGGCCGCAGAGTAGACTCTGCGGCCGGGTCGCTCGTCGCCGTCGGTTTCGCTCGCCGTGGCTGGTCGGGGTCGGCGGCAGAACTTCCGGCGGATTTCAGCCGGGGGTTCTCGGCGGTGTCGACCGGGTCTAATGCGTCGTTAGAGCAGGGTTAGCGGCCGTATAGTAACGGACCCCGAGTTCGTAGTGACTGTCGACAGCGGCGCGGGCGAGCGCAGTGAAGACGACAATGCACACCAGCACAGCACGAGAGGCGGCACTTGGGGAGTCCGTCGGTCGCCGCGGGGTCGGACCGGCGGCCGAGCGATGCGGAATCGCGAACCCTCGGAGGGGCGTCCGGGAGGGACTATGAACAAGGAACTATTCGGGGTCTTCGGCGACCGCGCGACGTTCCGCGACCACCGGTCGGACCGGGAGTTCGACCGCGTCGTCTCGGGCGACGCGATGACCGTCGGCGTCCGGGACGTGGGGCTGAACATCCCCGGGCGGAGCGCGACCTACGAGGGCGACCGGGGCTGTTGCGTCGTCTGGGGCGAGGCCTACGTGCCCGACCGGCGCGCGACCAACGCGGCCCGGTGGCTGTACGAGCGCTACGCCGAGGAGGGACGGTCGGCGCTCGCCCACCTCAACGGGTCGTATCTGGCGGCGGTCGACCACGACGGCGAGGCGGTGGTCGCGACCGACCCCATCCGGTCGTGGGAGTGTTTCTACACCGACGAGGCCGACCAACGGGTGTTCGGTTCGGACTCGGTGGCGGTCGCGCGGGCCATCGACGAACCCCGCATCGACAAGCGGTCGCTGCTGGAGTTCGTCTACATCGGGGTCGTCCTCGGGACCGGGACGATGTTCGAGCACCTCGAACGGGTCCCGTTCGACGGCTACCTCCGACCCGACGACGCGGGCGAACTCGACCGGTTCGTCTACGACCCGCGGCCGGCCGACGAGTTCGACCCCGTCGAGGAACTCGCCGACCGCCTCCGGGCCGCGCTGGCGCGCCGGAGCCGCCAGCCGGGAACCAAGGGGATGTTGCTCTCGGGCGGCTACGACTCGCGGCTCATCCTCTCGCAGGTACCCGACGTCGAGCGGTGTTACACGGTCGGCGACCCGAGCGCCCAGGAGGTCGCGGTCGCCCGGAAGATCGCGGACCAGTACGACGCCGAACACGTCGCGTTCGAGCCCAACGACCGGTACATCCACCCCGGCGAGGAGAAGACCCGCTACTCCCAAGGCATCAAGGAGTCGCTGCACGTCCACCACGCGGGCTACGACGACGAGATGGAGGCCGACACGATGTACCACGGCCTGCTCTGCGACATCTACCTCTGCGGCCACTTCGTCGAGCGCCGGAGTCTCGACGTGCTCGGCAAGGAGATTCCCCTCGGCGGTCTTGACCCCGACCCGGACCCCGTCGAGGTGCTGCTCGACCGGTTCGGTTACTCGCCCGACCAGAGCGAGCAGTTCGCCGAGGTCGCCCGCGTCGACGACCGCTCGCCCGCGGAGTTCGTCCGCGAAGCGGTCGCTGAGGAGTTCGAGAAGGGGTGGTCACGCGCGACCGGAACCCAGAACGCCATCGACCTCTGCGGGGTTCGCAACCAGCCCTCGATTCCGTTCCGCGCCCACCTCGCGGACAACTACCTCGAATCGTTCTTCGTCGCCGACACCGGCCTGCTGAACTGGCACCTCCAGACGCCGCCCGAACACCGGAGCAAGGAGACGTTCGTCGAGGCCTGCCGGCGACTCGACCCGGACATCCTCCGCCACCGGCCGCCGGACCGGCCCCACGACTCACAGCTACTCAACGAGGCCGAGCGGTTCGTCCGCCGGAAGCTCCCGTTCGTGACGCCGTTCGAGTCGGCGTGGCCCGACCGGCGCGAACTGTACGACCGCCACGACATGGACGCGAAGCTGTTCCCCGCCCAGGAGTACCTCCACGACCTTCCCGTCCGGGAAAAACTCCGGCTCAACGACGTGCGAAGTTGGATGGACCGGTGTCTCGACGTGCCGGTGAGCGCGACTCAGGTCGTCCAGGAGTCGTGATAATTTCCGATTTCAGGAGAATAAAATCTTATACCGGAGGGACTAAGGCGGCATTTAATACCTACCTAACTGAAGGCGTAGCCTTTCGGGGTCGGCCTGTTTTGGCTTTCCTGTCTCAATGGCTTCCGATACGGAGTTCTCGCGGGCTGAAACGAAAAACCCAAACTCATCAGAGGTGGAAACTAAGAGCGGATCATCTGCGTCGTCTGCTACTTCGGCGGGCAAGTCGCGACGGTCTGTTCTAAAGGGAATCGCCGCCGCGGGGCTGGCCGCCCCGCTGGCGAGCGTGAACGCGAGCGCGCGCTCGCCCAGCGACTACGACGACCGGTTCGGCACCATCATCGACGTCACCGACGTCGGCGCTGACCCCGGCGGCGACGAACCTATTACGGGCGTGCTGAACGACCACGCCGACGACGACACGCTACTGTACTTCCCCGAGGGCCGCTACTACGTCGACCGGCAGTTCCGGTTCACCGGCTTCGACAACTTCGGGATGGTCGGTGACGGCGCGACGCTCGTGCCCGCCGACTACTGGGATTACCGCGACGAGGGCGGCAACTGGCGGATGTTCCGCCTCGGCATCTACTACAACCCCGGTCGCGACCTGCTCTTCGAGGGGTTCACCGTCGACCAGACCGCCGACGACACCGGCCTGCGCGTCATCGAGGCCGACATCGCCGACGGACTGGAGGTCCGCGACGTGAACATCGTCGGCCAGCACGACAGCGGCGTGATGGGACCGGGGCGATTCTGCGTCAACGACGCCGACGGCTCCGGCATCGTCGAGAACTTCAGCGCCTCCGACGGCGGCGCGTGGGTCCACAACACGCCCAACGACGGCGAGCGCTGGCGCGGCCCGACCGGCATCCTCTGCAACAAGTACAATCGCGGCCAGATCACCTTCAAGAACTGCTCGCTCGGCGGGTTCCCAGATAACGGCCTCTACGCGGTCAGCGACGGCGGACAGGTCCGCGTCGAGGGCGGCCACTACAAGAACAGCCAGGCCGCCAGCATCCGCCTCGGCGGTCCCAAGAGCTACGTCTCGGGCGCGACCGTCGAGGTCGACGACGGCGGTCAGTACGACACGAACCAGGTCGGCATCCGACTCGACGAAGGCGACCTCCGGGTGTACGCCACCGACATCACCCTGACTCAGCCGAACGGCGCCGCCATCCGCACGATTCACCCCGACAACGTCCTCATCGACCGGACCGACATCGTCGTCCGCGGCGACGACGTCAATCACGGAATCCGCATCGGTTCCAACACCGGGGCCGTCACCATCGACGAGTGCGCCATCGACTTCGACACCGCCGGCGGCGCAGCCATCCGCATCTCGGACGCCGGGGACAACCCAGAGCGCGTCCTCATCGAGCAGACGAAGATCCACGGCGACGCGGGACACGAGTCCAACCGCGCGGGCATCTGGAGCAACCGCGACAACGTGAAGTACCGCGCGGTCAACGTCCGCCAGACCGGGTCGAGCCTGCGTCGCGCGCTCGTCAACGACGGCGACGACGCGCTCATCTACGACTGCACCTTCGTCGGCAGCGACACCGCGGTCTACAACATCGGCAACGACGCCTGGATCGAGTCGATCCGCGCCTACACGAACAACGGCAACGAGGCCGTCCGCCTCGTCGACGGCAGCGACATCGTCGTCAAGAAGAGCACCGTCGAGAACGGCATCGAACTCGACGGCGTCGACAGCTACCGGGCCTGGGGCAACGAGTACCCCTGACGGACGACGCCGCGAGTTCCCGCCCTCTCACGGGGAGCGTTCGCGCGAGGGCGACGCGACCGCGTCGCCCTCGCGCGGCGGAAACCGTCCCCGGGAACCGCCCGTTCGAATCGAACCGCCGAAGCGAACGCCACGAAGCCAGACGAGACCCGCGAGCGACTCGCCGCGAACTCATCTCTCTTCTCGGCCGACCGACGTTACGACCGCCGTAGCGCGACGCGTTCGAACCGACGGAGCCGCCTTAACTGTCCCGTTAGGCCGCTTATCCTGCGTATAATAAGATGCCCGCGAGGCCAAGCCACCTCCACATGACCGACCGTTCAGTCGTCCTGATAACCGTCGACTGTCTGCGGAGCGACCACGTCGGCTGTTACGGCTACGACCGACCGACCACGCCCAACGTCGACGCGTTCGCCGAAGACGCGACCCTGTTCGAGCGGAGTTTCTCGAACGGTCCCGGCACGCGCTGGGCGCTCCAGACCATCCACGCCGGGGTGTGGCCCGACCAGATAGACGGCCTGGGCATCCCCGAACAGCGCGGCGTCGCGCTCGCCGAGCACTTCAAGGAGGCCGGCTACGCCACCGGCGGCTTCGGCAAGAACGGCTTTCTCACCCGGGACTATAACTACCACAAGGCGTTCGACACCTACTACGGCGTCCGGGAGTTCAAAGACCACCCACTCAAGCGCACCGGGGTCGCCATCGACGACAAACTCAAGAGCGACTTCCTGCGCGAGAAGGTGCTCTCGCCGATGCACGACCTGCTCAAGAAGGCCCAGTCGAGCGAAGACGGCCAGTACCGGCCCCACACCACCGACGAGGAGGTCTGCGGCCACGCGCTCGACTGGATTCGCCGGAAGAAGGCGAGCGACGAACCGTACTTCGCGTGGGTCCACCTGATGGACGCCCACACGCCCTACGGTCGGTACGACAAGCATCTGGAGGCGCTCCGGGGCGACACCGACGTCGAACACGTCATCGACCCCCACGGCGTCGTGAACCGGGGCGACCCCGAGATTCAGCCGAAAGTGCGGGACGCCTACGACGCGGGCATCCGGAGCGCCGACGAGCAAATCGGCCGCCTGCTCGCGGCCGTGAGCGACGACGCGACCGTGGCCATCACCGGCGACCACGGCGAGGAGTTCGGCCGGTACAAGGGCTTCCACCAGGCGTCGCTGTACAGCAGCATGACCCGGGTCCCGCTGGTCGTCCGCGGACCGGACTTCGACGCCGAACGGGTCGACGCGTATCCGGTCCAGCACCTCGACATCCCGCCGACGCTGCTGGCGGCGGCGGGCGGGTCGCCCCCGAACCACTGGGTCGGCGACGCGCTCCAGGACCCCGACCGCGGCAGCGACGCCCCCATCCACTTCAGCCTCACCGACCCCGACCCCGAGCAGGGGGTGCGGGTCGGCGAGTGGAAGTACATCCGCTACGAGGACACCGGCCGCGAGGAACTCTACCGGGGGAGCTACGACGAACCCGACGACGAGAACCTCGCCGACGAGCGCCCCGAGAAACTGGCCGAACTCCGCGAACTGGCCGCCGACCACGCCGAGTGGATGGCGAAAAAGCGGGTCGGCGAGGCGACCGCGGGGCTCGAAGAGGGCAAGGACGACCTCTCGAACGCGGTCCGGAACAACCTCGAAGAACTGGGCTACATCGAGTAGCGCGGCTGTCGCGCGCCTGCCGGTCCTCGACCCCCGGTCGCAAAAAAACGTCTCCGCGTCCGCCCTACTCCCCCGCCAGCGGCGATACCGCGTCCATCTCCTCCCCTACGGCGACCGCGCCACGCTCGTAGTCGTACTCGACCACGCCCGTGTCGGCCAGTTTCGGCAGGTGGACGTGGTGTAGCGAAACCTGGACTCGGCGGACGACGTCGTCCGGCGGGTCGGCGGCGGTCGCGACCGCTTCCCTCGCGGCGACGGCGCGGGCGAGCGTTTCGACGTCGAGCGGCGTCGGACGGTCGAGCAGAATCGAGAGGACGTGACGCCGACGGGAGTCGGCGAGCGCCTCGAACAGCACGTCGAGCGAAGCCGCCTCCTCCGCCGTTCGGAGGAGTTCGAACACCGCCTGTTCTCCGATCGCATCTCCGTCCTTCCCCAAGATTGTAACCACCGGCCTAGGTGAGCGTCGCGAACCGCATAACCGGAGTACCCAACATGTGTGGTACGACCGCCGCCGGGTGCTCGGAGCGTCGACTTCGAGACGCCCGACAGGCGTCTCGGGCGTCTAATCCGGCGTTCTCGGTGGAGTTCGACGCTCCCGAAGGCGCATCCAATTCGGAAGCGGTCGGTGAGGTGTCGCGGCGCACTCGTGGGCCACCGACTTCCGTTGGCGGAAGGTTCATCGCCATCCCCGTTCTGCCACCGGTATGGATTCGCGGAGCGTCCTGGAGGAGACGCTGGACGTGGTCGAGCGAATCGGTTCGACCGGCGAACCGCTCACGACCGGAGAAGTGGCCGCCGAACTGGCCTGCACGCGCCGGGCGACGTACGACCGCCTCAAACGACTGGCCGAGCGCGGCGACCTCGAAACGAAGAAGGTCGGCGCTCGCGGCCGAGTGTGGTGGCGACCGGTCGTCGAATCGACGGTCGACGCGCCAGACGCGACCGATGCGACCGACGAAACGGGCGCGACTTCGACGTCGGACCGCGACGAGGAGGAAACGCGATTTCGCGCGGTGTTCGAGGAGGCGTTCGACGCCATGCTCGTCGCCGACGACGACGGCGAGTACGTCGACGTCAACCCGGCCGCCTGCGACCTGTTCGGCCTGGAGCGCGAGGACTTGCTAGGACGGACCATCGCGGAGTTCGCCGCCGACGGCTACGACTTCGAGGTGGCCTGGGAGTCGTTCAGGGCGGGCGAGCAGGTCCACGGGACCTTCCCCCTGCGGCGGGCCGATGGGACCGAACGCGTCGTCGAGTACGCCGCGACCCCGGACGTGCTCCCCGGCCGGCATCTCTCGGTGGTCAGGGACATCACCGAACGAGAGCGCCACCGCCGGGAAGTCGAGCGCCAGCGCGAACAGTTGACGGTGCTCGACCACCTCAACCGGGTCGTCCGCGAGATCACCGACGCGGTCGTCGACCAGTCGACCCGCGCAGAGATAGAGCGGACCGTGGTGGAGGCGCTGGCGGCCTCCGACTCCTACTCGTTCGCCTGGATAGCCGACGTGGACCCCAAGACCGAGACGATTCGACCGCGGGCCGAGGCGGGCGTCGAGGGCTACGCCGACGACGAGTTGGTCACGGCCGACCCCGACGACCCGCGGGGGTGCGGGCCGGGCGGCGAAGCGATTCGGACCGGCGAGGTGCGGGTCGTCGACGACGCGTTCGACGACCCCGAGTTCGCCCCGTGGCGCGACCGCGCCGACGAGTACGGCTTCCGGTCGGTCGCGGCCATCCCGGTCGTCTTCGAGGGTATCACCTACGGCTTGCTGTGCGTCTACGCCGACCGCCCGGCCGCCTTCGACAGCGAGGAGCGCGAGGTCGTCTCGGTGCTCGGGGAAGTCGTCGGCCATGCCATCGCCGCCGTCGAGCGCAAACAGGCGCTGATGAGCGACGACGTCGTGGAGGTCGAGTTCCGGGTCCGCGACGTGTTCGACCCGGTCGGAATCGCCGCCGACGCGGACGACACCGACGCCGCCGAACTCTCCCCGCCCTTCGACGGGTCGATGACGCTCGACCGGACGGTTCCGGTCGGCGACGAGGTCTACCTCGAATACGGCACCGCCACCGGCGAGATGCGGGCGGTGCTCGACGCGTTGGTCGAGCGACTCGACCACTGGACCGACCTGACCTTCCTCGACGAAGCGGGCGGCGAAACCGCCTTCGAACTCCGACTCGCCGAACCGTCGGTCGTCTCGGCCATCGCGTCCCACGGCGGGTCGGTCGAGCGGACGGTCGTCGGCGACGGCGACTTCGAGGTGACGGTCGAACTCCCGCCCAGCGTGGACGTTCGCCACGTCGCCGACGCGGTCGAGTCGGTGTACCCCCACGTCGAACTGCTGACACGGCGACGGGTATCCCGCACCGCGTCGGGCCCCGAGCGACACCGCGAATTCGAGTTGGGCGACCTGACCGAACGCCAGCGGAGTGCGCTGGAGGTGGCCTATCGGACTGGGTACTTCGAGTGGCCGCGCCGCAGTTCCGGCGAGGAGGTCGCCGACTCGCTCGGCGTCAGCTCTTCGACGTTCCACCAGCACGTCCGGCGGGCCGAGCAGCGCCTGTTGGCGGCGCTGTTCGACGAGTGAGTCACTCGCCCGCACGCGGCGCCTGAATCACGGCGACCGGGACCGTCGAGGAGTGCAGCACCTTCGCCAGCGGCGTCTCGAAGATGTAGCGTCTGACCCCGCCGCGGTCGCGCGCGCCGGCCACGACCAGGTCGACCTGGTTCTCCTCGCTGTACTCCCGAATCGCCCGGTAGAAGGGGCCGAACCCGAGCACCGAGGAGACGCTCGCGCCGCGGTCGGCCGCGATCTCGCGGGCCTCGTCGAACAGTTCCTCGGCCCGGCGCTCGTGCTTCTCGAACCAGTCGCCGACGTGGGTCGAGTCGTCGTCCCAGTTCAGCGCGAGGCTCTCGTCGGACTGGGTGTCGACGTACATCACCGTTATCTCCTCGTCGGCGAACGTCTCGCAGGCGTACTCCAGCGCGCGCCTGGCGGTGTCGGTGCCGTTGTACGGGACGAGGATGCGCCGCGGGTTCGACTCGCCGGCGTCGCGGTCGCGGTGGAGTCGCGGTTGCATGTCGGTCCGGACGATGGCGACCGGAACCGAGGAGGTCCGGAGGAGTCGCTCGGCGACGTCGCCCATCAGCAGGTCGACGGCGCGCCGCCTGACGTGGCCGCCCATCACGACCAGGTCGAAGTCGCCGTCCTCGTAGCGGTCGATTATCGCCCGGTGGACTCGGCCCATCGCGAGCGCCGGGGTCACCGAGACGCCGTACTCGTCGGCGATGCCTCGGGCCGTCTCGAAGACGGTGTCGGCGTACCCGATGCGGTCGGTGACCCAGTCCTCGTACTGGTTGGGGGTGTTGCCCCACCCGATGGAGGCGGTGTCGTCGGTGAGCGAGTCGACGACGTACAGGACCGTCACGTCGGCGTCGGGGAACGTCGCGCAGACGTACTCCAGGGCTCGCTTCGACCGCGGTGACTCGTTGAACGGGACCAGAATTCGGCGGGTCATACCCGGAGCACGCCGCGTTCGTAGATAAAAAACGGGGCTGTCTGTCAGTTCCACGAGACGGTCGGCGCGGTCGGGGCGGCCGACGGCCGCCCCGACCCGGAACGCGGTGGCGCGGTGCGGACTCGCCGACGGGACAGAGGACCACCCACGGGACGACCGGGCTCGCATGATATTAGGAAACGGCAAAGGTCGACTCGGCCCGCGTGACCGCGATTTTCGCGGTCACGCGGGCCGAGTCGATGGTCGGTCGGAGGCGGCGTCGCGGCCGCGAAACGGCCGGATAACGCGGCGGCGGGGCGGCGGCCGCGACCTTAGACGGCCGATAATAAACCTCCCCGACCCCGTAGCGCCGCGCACATGGAACGACACGACTGGTGGTTTCTCGATCTCATGGCGGTCCTCGCCTACGCGGGGGTCGCCGCGTTCGCCATTCGGGGCGGCGTCGAGGGCCTCGCCCGCGTCGCGCTGGTGGTGCCGTTCGTCGTCTTCGTCCCCGGCTACGCGCTCGTCGCGGCCGTCTATCCGCGCCGGAGCGACCCGACGGCGGTGCCCCACTTCGACGACGAGGCCCCACCGCCGGACCGCTACGCGGTCGGCGGCGTCGAGCGGTTCGCGCTCTCGGTCGTGGTGAGCGTCGCCGTGGTCCCGATGGTCGCGGCGGTCGCCAACTTCACGCCGTGGGGTATCACGCTGTTCGCGGTGCTGGCCGGCGTCTGTATCGCGACGGCGGTGTTCACGCTCGCGGCCGCGGTCGCCCGACTGCTCGCGACGCCCGAAGAGCGGTTCGCGATCTCGCCGTGGTCGCTCGGCCGAATCGGGACGGTGCTGTTCGGCCCGCGCCGCGACGACGGGACGACCGTGCGCGCGCTCAACGTCCTGCTGGTCGTCTCGATGCTGTTGGTGGTCGCCAGCGCGGGCTACGCCGCGACTCAGGAACCCAAGACCGACCAGTTCACCGAACTCTACTTGGTCAGCGACGACGGCGGCAAGAAGGGGTCGCCGCCGTCCTACGACGGGACGCTGCAGCGGGGCCAGTCCCAATCGTACACCGTGGCCATCGAGAACCGCGAGGGCGAGCAGACGCACTACACCGTGGTGATTCAGCTCCAGCGAATCGAGACCACCGACTCCGGCGTGCGGGTGAAGTCGGCCGACCGACTCGGTACGTTCGAGAAGACGGTCGGGAACCGCGAGACGTACAACCACACCCACGAGGTTACGCCGACCGCCGCGGGCGAGAACCTCCGTATCGCTTACCTGCTCTACAAGGGCGACCCGCCGAAGAACCCGACGACGGAGAACGCCTACCGGGTCCTGGACATGCCGGTCAACGTCTCCGGGTGACCATGTTCCCCTGGGAACACGTCGCCTTCGGCTACCTGTGCTACTCGGTGCTCGCCCACCTGCTCGGACGGACGCCCAGCGACGGCGCCGCGGTCGCGGTGGTGGTCGCCACGCTCGGCCCGGACGTGGTCGACAAGACGCTCTCGTGGGTCCTCAACGTCTTCCCGCAGGGCTACTCGGTCGCCCACTCGGTGTTCACCGCGGTCGGCCTCACCGCCCTCGTCATCGTGGCCGCTGAGCGTCGCGACCGCCCGCTGACAGGCGTCGCGTTCGGCGTCGCCTACCTCTCGCACCTCGTCGGCGACGTGGTCTACCCCGTCGCGTTCGGCGACCCGATACGGTTCGAGAAGGTGCTGTGGCCGCTGGTGAAACTTCCGGCCTACGAGCGGGAGGTCAGCGCCCTCGAGCGGTTCCTCTACTACACCGACCGCTACCTCGAACAGTTGGTCGCGCTGGAACCGGACCCGTTCCTCCTCGGGGAGTTCGGGTTCCTGTTCGCGGCGTTCGCGCTGTGGGTCTACGACGGCGCGCCCGGTCTGGCGGGCCTGTGGACGCTGGTCGCACCGGACCCCGACGAGCGGGCCGCGTAGCCAAAGAGACGAGAATTTCGGATGCGGCGGCCCGCGGCGCATCGCGCCGCGGGCCGCCGCACGAACGAACGCGGTCGACCGAGCGAGTCGGTCGGACCACCGACCGTCCTTTAAGTGATTCTGGCGACAACGGAGAGATATAGACGAGGTGTGGCCGCCGAACCGGCCACACCGAACTTTTCGCGTCGGTACTCGTTTCGTCGAGTCGCAGGTATTACCGGAACCGTCTCGTCGCCGGGCGTTCACGTGGTCTGTGACCGCGCGATTTCCTTTAAGTCGTTCTAGCGACAACGGAGAGATATAGACGGGATGCGCCCGGTGCGCCAGGTGCACCGAATTTCTCTCACCGATTTCTTCCCGGAGTAGCATCGCTCGCCGGACGGTCCTCTTGTCGAGTCAGTAGGATCGTCGACCGTGCGATTTTCTTTAAGTAGTTCTGGCGACAACGGAGAGATATAGACGGAGTGCGCCCGGCACGCCGGGCGTACGGTGCTTTTCGCGTGGATTCTCGTCTGCTCGGAGTCGCGAGTATCGCTAGGGCGCGGATTTCGACGGGCATCCGGGCGGTTGGCGACGGTTCGGTTTCCTTTAAGTAGCTCTCGCGATAACGGGGAGATATAGACGAGGTGTGCCCGCTCCGGCGGGTGCACCGCGCTTTTCGCGTCAGGTTCCGATTATCCAGAGTCGCACCGCTCGTCGAGCGGTACGACTCGGTTACCGGCGCAGGCCGCGGGTATAATACGTACTCCCCTCATATCAGCCGGTATGACTCCACCGCCCGAATCCGACTCCTCCGCGGAGACGCGAAAGGCCATCATGGAGGCGACGTTCCGCGCGCTCAGCGAGCACGGATACACCGACCTGCGAATGCGAGACATCGGCGCGGAGTTCGAGATGAGCCGGCCGCTCATCCACTACCACTACGACGGGAAACACGAACTCATCTCGGCGTTCCTCGAATACATAATCGAACAGTACGAGGGGAGCGTGGAGGTCGACCCGGACGCCGACCCGCGGACGGAGCTCGACGCCAGAATCGACCAGTGTCTGTTCGGTCCCGACTTCGACGACGATTTCGGCCACTGGGACCGGATGAAGGTGTACCACGAACTGTTCTCGCAGGCCCAGCACAACGAACGTCACAGGGAGACGTTCAACGAACACTACAGCAAGATTCGAGGGAGCATCACGCAGGTCATCGAGCGGGGAATCGAGGAGGGCGTCTTCCGGGAGGTCGACGCGGAGGACATGGCTCAACTCGTCACCGACGTCATCCACGCCGCTCGCGGGCGGCGAATCTCGCTCGGACACGACGATGCCCCGGAACAGGCGCGACGCGCGGTGGACGAGTTCGTCCTCTCTTCGCTGGTTGCCGACGAAGCGGCGGTCACGGAGCGAGCGTGAAGTCGCTCTCGGTCTGGTAGAATCACAGCGTCGCCACCGCCTTTCCCCCGCCGAACGGAATCGCGGTCGCCGGTCAGTCCGGTCGAGCGCGCTACTCGAACTTCTACGATTCGGTCGGCGTTCTTCGAGTTTCCCGGATGCTAGTGTCAGTTAGCGTTCTCCCCCCTTTTCCGCCCGAAGGCGCGCAGTATCGCCGTCGGAGGGACGGTCGAAGCCGACTCGACCGCCCGGACGAGCCGTTGACCAGGTGGTAAACACTATATACCGACCCGCGCATGTAACGTACGATGCTAACAGCTACCGGGCGAACGACTTGCACAGGGTGGGAAGGCCAATACGAGAGGGGGTCGGAGTGACGCCGGTCGCGCAGTCGCGCGGCCGCGCCGACGAACGACCGCATCGAACGCGGAAGCGACCGTATCGCACGCGGAAACGACCGAACGCGAAAACGCTACCGACGGACACATGAGACTCGGACAGTTCGAGACGGAAGAGGCGGGCGAACCGTGGGCCGGCGTCGTCCTGGAAGACGACGTCGTGCATCTAGAGCAAGCCGGAAGCGCGGCGGGAATCGAGTTACCGCGAGAACTCCGGGCGGTACTCGCGGAGTGGCGCTGGGAGGAGAAGGTCGAACTCGCCGCGTCGTACGGCCGGGAGACGGGCGTCGGGAGGTACGCCGCCGACGAAGTCGAGCGGGTCGCGCCGATCACGGACCCGCAGAAGGTCGTCGCGGTCGGACTGAACTACAGCGAGCACGCGGACGAGGGGGAGTTCGACGTTCCGGACTCGCCGGTCCTGTTCGCGAAGTTCCCCCAGTCGTTGGTCGGTCCGGACGCGACCGTCGAGTGGGACCCCGAACTGACCAGTGCGGTCGACTACGAGGGCGAACTCGTGGCCGTCGTCGGGAAGCGAGCGCGGAACGTCAGCGAGGAGGACGCGCTCGACCACGTGGCCGGGTACACGGTCGGCAACGACGTCTCGGCCCGCGACCTCCAGAACGCCGACGAGCAGTGGGTTCGGGGCAAGAGTCTCGACACGTTCGGTCCCATCGGCCCGGACCTCGTGACCCCCGACGAGATCGACGACCCCCACGACCTGGACATCTGGACCGAAGTGAACGGCGAGCGGTTGCAGGACTCCAACACCGAACACCTGATCTTCGGCATCGACGAGATACTCTCGTTCTGTAGCCGCTCGTTCACGCTGAACCCCGGCGACGTTATCTACACCGGGACGCCCGACGGCGTCGGCTTCTTCCGCGACCCCCAGGTCCTGCTCGAAGACGGCGACACCGTCACGGTGAACGTCGAAGGCGTCGGCGAACTCACGAACCACTGTCGGCAGGTGTGAGTCGCCGGTCCGGCGACCCCCACGGGTGTTGTAAGTAATCCTACGTAACGATAGATATATGTGGTTTTACCGCTTGGTCAGGAACGGAGGCTACCATGGGACAGATTAACGGTCTACATCACGTGACGGCGTTCGCGAGCGACGCACAGGCGAACCTCGACTTCTTCCGGAAGGTCCTCGGTCTGCGGTTCGTCAAGCGGACGGTGCGCTTCGACATTCCCGAGAAGATATACCACCTATACTACGGCGACGAAGCGGGGTCCGCGGGGTCGATAGTGACGTTCTTCCCCATCGAGGACATGCCGGAGGGGAACATCGGCAAGGGCGGACTCAGCGGGTGCGGACTGGTCATCCCGGAGGACTCCGTCGACTACTGGACGGACCGATTCGGCGAACACGACGTCGAGTACGAGGTCACCGAGCGGTTCGACGAGACGGCCATCGAGTTCTCCGACCCGGACGGCACGCCGTTCGAACTCGTCACGGGCGAGTCCGACATCGAGCCGTGGGACGGCGGCGACGTCCCCGCCGAACACGGCATCCGGGGACTCCACAGCGTGACGGTGCACTCGAACGACCCCGCGGGGTCGTTCCGAGCCCTGGAGACGATGGGCTGGGAGCGCGTGGGTCGGCAGGACTACCCCCAGGCGGGTGACCGCGTCCGGTTCCAGGCGCCCGGCGACGGCACGGGCGCGGAGTTCGTCGACGTTCTCATCCGACCGAACGCCCCGCAGGCGGTGATGGGAACCGGCACCTTCCTGCACATCGCGTTCGACGCGGGCGAGAAGTGGGAGCAGAAGGAGTGGAGCAACCGATTCCGCGACGAGGGCCTCATCACGACGTCCCGGAAGGACCGCGACTACTTCTGGTCGATGTACTTCACCGAACCTGGCGGATCGGTGTTCGAGTTCGCGACCACGGGGCCGGGCGTCACGCTCGACGAGGACGTCGACGAACTCGGCGAGACCCTCAAGGTCCCCGACTGGCTCGACGTCGACATCGAGTACATCGAGGAGCAACTCCCGGACATCACCGTCGACTGACCGCGACCGACGACCCGCGGTTTTCCCGTCGAGTCGAGCGCCGTGCGAGCGGCGGCCGCCGCTCGCACGGTGCTCGGACGACGGACCCGAACGTGCCGACGACGGACCCTGACGCTCGGACCGCGCGCTCGGCTTCGAGTCCGGGACAGCCGAAGAACGTTACACGACGATTCCCGAACGACACACGATGGACTCACGCTACCCGACGAAGCGACCGATAGACGCAGACCACCTCGACGAGGACGCGACTTCCGAGTTCCCGCCCGAGTTGACCAACGTCCCGTGGATAGACGTCCACAACCACGCCCACACGCTGTCGTGGAACGACCGGGAGAAGTTCGCGCTGAGCGGCTGTCAGGGCATGGTGATGATGGCGGCGGGGTACTACTGGACGCCGTACAAGCCGGTCGCGCCCGACGACGTCCGGTACCTCTGGGACGACGCGCTCAACCGACTCGACCAGATTCGACAGTCCCACGTCTTCGACGCGAAACTCGGCGTCGGCATTCACACCGGCGCGCGGGTCGACGACTACGAGGAACTGCTCTCGGTGATGCCGGAGTACTGCGCGCTGGAGGAGGTCGCCGCGGTCGGCGAAATCGGAATCACGGACTCACAGCACGTCTCGCGCTGGGACCTCGACGACCAGAAGGAGGTGACGCGACGTCAGATGGAGATCGCGGCCGACCACGACCTGCCCGCGGTCGTCCACACCCCGCCGAACCTGGAGGACGTCGACATCCCGTTCCGCGAGCGCGGCCCGATTCCGGGCTACGAACTCGACATGAGCCTCCAGCAGGACCCCGTCCTCGAAGCCGAGGACGTCAAGCGGGCGGCGACGGAACTCGACGTCGAGATGAAGGACGAAGCGGGACTGGCCGACGACAAACTAGTGCTCTCGCACGCCGACCGGAGCGTCGCGCCCTACGTCATGGAGAACACCGACTGCTACCTGAGTTTCACCGTGAGCTATCCGTGGCTGCTCGGGGTGACGCCGCGGGACGTCGCCGCGGTCATCGAGGAGTACGGTCCCGACCGCGTGCTGGTCGAAACCGACAGCGCGGGCGTGCTCCGCAGCGACATCTTCTCGTTCAAGCGGACGATTTTCGAACTCTACCGGATGGGAATCGACGTCGAAACCATCAGACAGGTCGTCTACGAGAATCCGCGGCGCCTCCTGGACTGACGTTCGACGGCCGACGCCGAGACGTATCCGCGAGTCGTTATTACCGTCGCGTCGAACACATCTTTCAACTACCTGGCCCGAATAGGGGCGAGCGATGACCCACGGCGGAACCGACCCGCAAGCGGCCTCGTGGCAACACGGGGCGATAGGCGGCGAGCCGAGCGACCGGCCACTCAGCCAACGCCCCGGCGACGGGTCGGTCGCGCGTTCGGACCTCCAGCGCGACCAGACGGTACGCCGGTGGGGACCGGTGACGCCCAGCGCGACCCAGATCGGCCGGGCGGAGTCGCCCGACGCCGACCTGAGCGAACGCATCCGGCGGATGCACGAGGAACGCCACGCCGCGATGGCGGGCCACAGCAAGCGCGTCCACCGCCTCGACAAACTCCGCATCACCCACGCCCTCTGCAACGACCTCTCGCTGACGCCCTGGCAGCGCGACCGCGTCATCGGCGTCATGCAGGACCTCGACCTCACCGCCTTCGGGAGCCAGCGAGCCATCCCGAAGGTCGCGCTGGTCGTCGTGCGCCACGTCGTCGACCGCGAGCGCGAGCACTACCTCGGCCTCCACGACACCGAGTGGATTCGGGAGTTGCCGCCCGAGCGACTCGAAGAACTCTACGACCAGTTCCGCTCCATCACCGACGAGACGCGATTCACCGACCTCGTGGAGAAACACGGCCTGGACGTGACGAGCCTCAATCGACTTCGGCGCGTCCTGCGTGAGCAGATCGAAGACCAGGGTCTCGAAAGCGCGGTCTACGGCCGGAACCCCCACCGCGACCCCAACCTCCCGACGATGACCGCCCGCCGCGACGAAGACGAAGGCGAGGACGAAATCCGGGACTGAACCGAGACGAGCGCCCGAGTCCGATAGCAGAGACGCGGCGAAAATGCGATAGCAGAAGCTGACAGCGCAAGTCGATGTGAAAAATTCTGGTGCGCCCGACGGGCCGGGCGCACTCCGTCTATATCTCTCCGTTGTCGCCAGAATCACTTAAAGGACGGTCGGCCCGTCGGCGGGACACTGCCGACGGGCCGACCACCCTCGTCGCGTCCCTCCGCGCGATTCGCCGGCGGTCACCGCCGGTGAATCGGCAATGCGGTGTGGTAACGAACATCGTTATGGCGGTCCGTTCCGAACGGGCCACACGTCATGCCAGCAGACGGTCACACCGGGGCGGACCTGTTCGTCGAAGCGCTGGAGGAGTACGGGGTCACGCACGTCTTCGGCAACCCGGGGACGACGGAGTTGCCGGTGATGCACGCGCTGGCCGACGCCGACCTGGAGTACCGACTCGGCCTCCACGAGGACGTCGCGGTCGGGATGGCCGCCGGCTACGCCAGCACCCGGCGGTACCACGCCGACCGCGAGTCACGGGGGGAGGACGGCGGCGATTCGGGAGACGGCGGATCGGTAATGCCCGTCGGCGTGGTGAACCTCCACGTCGCGCCCGGCCTCGCCCACGGACTGGGCAACCTCTACGGCGCGCGCGTGGCGGGCGCGCCGCTGGTCGTCACCGCCGGCAACCACAGCACCGACTTCCGCCACGAGGAGCCGATTCTGTCGGGCGACCTGGTCGACATGGCCGAGGAGTTCACCAAGTGGAGCGCCGAGGTTTCGGACGTCTCTGCCCTGCCAACGATGCTCCGGCGGGCGTTCCGGGTCGCGCTCACGCCGCCGACCGGCCCGGTCTTCCTCGCGCTCCCGCTCGACGTGATGACCGCCGAAACCGACGCCGAACCGGAGCGCCTCGGCCCGATTCCCGACGCCGGCCGGGGCGACCCGACGCAGGTCGAACGGGCCGCGGAGTTGGTCGGCGAGGCCGACGACGTGACCCTGGTCGTCGGCGACGGCGTGGCCCGCTCGGGCGTTGACGCGGTCGAGGCCGCGGTCGCGTTCGCCGAGGCGGCGGGCGCGCGGGTCCACGGCGAAATCCTGGCCTGCGAGGTCGACTTCCCGACCGACCACGACCAGTGGGTCTCCTACATCCCGCCGGACGAGAACCTCGCCGCGACCCTGATGGGGGCCGACACGCTCGTCTTCGTCGGCTGTTCGACCAACACCACGCTGGTCCGCCACGAGAACGACCTCGTGCCCGACGACGCAACCTGCGTTCATGTCGGCGACGACGCCTGGCAGGTCGGCAAGAACCATCCCGCTGACGCCGCGGTTGTCGGCGACCCCGGCCGCGTGCTCGCCGAACTGGCCGACCGCGTGCGCGAACGCGTCGACGATGAGACTCGCGAGTCTCGACTCGAGAACGTCGCCGCGGTCAAGGAGATGGTCGAGGCCCAGATGGCCCGGATGGGTGAAGGCGACGCGCCCGACGACCCGCGGGCGTCGAAGGCCGAACTCGTCGACGCGATTCGGACGGCCGCCCCGGACGCCTACGTCGTTGACGAGGGCGTGACCGCCAAGTACGCGATGCTCACCCGGTGGGACCTCGAACCCGAGCAGTACGTCTCGAACAAGGGCGGCGGCCTCGGCTACGGTCTGCCCGCCGCGGTCGGTGCCGCCATCGCCGAGGAGCAGACCGACAACCCGCGAGACGTCCTCGGGTTCATCGGAGACGGGTCGTACCTCTACTACCCCCAGTCGCTCTACTCGGCGGCGCGCTACGACGTCGACCTGACCGTGGTGGTGCCGGACAACCGCAACTACCGAATCCTAAAGGACAACATGCTCAACATGCTCGGCGGCGAGGAGGCCGACTACGACTTCGTGGGGATGGACTTCGACCCGCCGGTCGACGTCCCGGCCAACGCCGAGAGCCACGGCGCGCGCGGACGACTGGTCGAGGACCCCGACGAAATCGCGGACGCGGTGGCCGACGCGATGGACCGCGAGGGGCCGGACGTGCTCGACGTGCTGGTCCACGACTGAGGCGTCGGACTAACGATTAAGTCGCTCGTCGCTGTCTACGACGAACCATGGGGATGGAGGGCGTCCAACAGACACGACACCGAGGCGTACAGGACCGCGTTCGCGGGTTCAACAAGCAGATTCTCAACCCGTTCATGCTGCGCTTCGCGGGGCGACCGCTCGCGCCGTACGGGGTCGTCCGCCACGTCGGGCGACGGACGGGGACGGAGTACGACACGCCCGTGCTGGTCGGGCGGTCGGGCGACCGGTTCGTCGTTCCCCTGCCGTACGGGACCGACGCCGACTGGTACCGGAACGTCCGGGCGGCCGACGGCGCGACCGTCGTCTGGCAGGGGTCGGCCTACCAGGCGACCGAACCGCGACTGACCGACCCGTCGACGGTTCCGAAGGCGTTTCCGGAGTGGATGAATCGACTCGTCGACGCGGGCGAGGCCCAGCAGTACCTCCGACTCGAACGCGGCGAGGAGGTGCCCGAGGTGTACAGGGACGTGACCGAGACGTATCCCGCGAAACCTGCGGTCGTCGGCGTGGCGGGTGCGGCGCTGCTGGCCGGGGTGCTCTGGCGGGCCGCGAGACGACTCGGGTGAGTCGGTTCGACGCGGCGGGTCCCGGCGGCCGCCGGGACCCGCCGCGCCGACCGTCCTCACCGGTCGCGTCGACCATTCTCGCCAGGCGTGTCGACCGCCATTATCGACGATGTCGACACGCCGCTGGCAACGGCGTTGCGAGTTCACTCACTCGGTTTGGACCGAGTCGTTCGCCCGCACCCGCCCTCCCTCCGCAGTTTCGGGGAACATCTTGCCCGGGTTCAGGGTGTCGCGGGGGTCGAGCGCCCGCTTTACCGCTCGCATCGCCTCGACGGTCGCCGGACCGTGCTCGGCCTCCAGGAACTTCCGCTTGCCGAGTCCGATGCCGTGCTCGCCGGTGGCGGTACCGCCCATCTCGATGGCGCGCTCAACCACGGCGGCGTACACCTCCTCGGCGGCCGCGACCGCCTCGGGGTCGTCCTCGTCGACCAGCACCGTGTAGTGGAGGTTGCCGTCGCCCGCGTGGCCGAAGCAGGGCACCAGCAGGTCGTGCTCGTCGGCGAGGTCCTTGACGTAGCCGACGACGTCGGGGTACCGGCTGATGGGGACGGTCACGTCGCCCGGGTGGAGCGGCGAGAGGTCGGGGTCGTAGCTCTGGAGCGCGAACGCGAGTTCCCGGCGGGCGCGCCAGAGGTCGTCCATCTCGTCGCCCTCGGCCACCTCGAACCGCCGGACGCCGTGGTCCTCGAACACCGACCGGCAGAAGTCTATCTCCTCCTCGACGCCGTGGTTGGCGTGGAACTCGACGAAGACCATCGGCACGTCGGGCAGGTCGGTGCCGGTGTAGGCGTTGGCCATCAGGGCGCTGTCGCCGTCGACGAGTTCGATGGTCGCGACGTCGACGCCTGAGCGGACTGCGTCGAACACCGCGTTCGCGGCGTCGTCGAGCGTCGGGAACAGCGCGCGGCCGCCCCGAATCTGGGCGGGCCGGCCCGCGAGTTCCAGCGTCGCGCGGGTCACCACTGCGAGAGTGCCCTCGCTCCCGACGAGCAGTTCCTTGAGGTTGTACCCGCTGGAGGTCTTGGCCGCCTTGCTCCCGGCGGTGATCACCGACCCGTCGGCCAGGACGGCTTCGAGTTCGAGCACCCAGTCGCCGACCTCGCCGTACTTGACCGTCTTCATCCCCGAGGCGTCGGTGGCTATCATCCCCCCGACCGTCGAGATGTCGCCCGAAGACGGCAGCGGCGGGAAGAACAGGCCCTCCGAGGCGACCGCCTCGTCGACCCGCGAACCGAGGACGCCCGGTTCGACGTCGACCTGGAAGTCGTCGGGGCGCACGTCGAGGACGGCGTCCATCCGCGACAGGTCGAGGCTGATACCGCGGTGGGCGGGAACCGCGTTTCCCTCCAGGCCCGTGCCGGCAGCGTAGGGCGTCACCGGCACGCCGCGGTCGTTCGCGGCCGCGAGCACCGCCGACGTATCGGCGGTGCTCGCGGGCCAGACCACCGCATCAGGCGTTACCCCAAGGTCGAGTTGGTCGGCGCCGAAGTCGGTCGCGTGGGTGTCGCGGGCCGACTCGCCGAACGAGACGTCGCCCTCCAGGTTGAGGTCCGAGAGGAACGAGCAGTCGTGTGCCATACGATACCATTGTACGCTCGGCGCTTAAACGTTGGAGCCTACGAATCCCGTCGGTATCGAGCACCGGGCCGCCGTCAGTATTCCGGCGGTACGTAGAGGTTCAGCGTCTCCAGGGGTTCGTCGCCCGCGTTGGCGATCTCGTGAGTTTCGCCGCGTTCTATCAGCAGAAGGTCGCCCGCGTCGAGCGTCGCGGTTTCGCCGTCGACGGTCACTTCGCCCGCGCCCGCCACCACGTAGAGCCACTGGTCGCTGTCCGCGTGACGGTTCTCGGGGCCGCCGGTCGACTCGCCGGGCGGCAGCGTCATCGCGGCGGCCTGAGCGCGGTCGTTCTCCAGTAGCACGTCGAACCGCCCGTCACCGTCGGCGTCGGCGTCGGCGTCGGCGGTACCGAGGCCGGTGTCGATGCGTTTCACGCGCCGAGAGACGCCCCCGCCGGGCAGAAGCGTTGTGGCGGAGTTCGATGGTTGCGGCGAGACTCAGTCCTGGGCGGCCTCGCTCACCCGGCCCGAAATCGGCTCGGAGGCGGCGTCGCGCTCTCTGACGCGCATCCAGACGGGGTCGCGGGGTCGGGCGGTGATGCTCGGCCGGAGGTCGAGTTTCGGTTCCGAAACCAGTTCGAGGTGGTACCGCTGGAGCACCGTCGCCAGCACGAGGCGGGCCTCCAGCAGGGCGAAGCGGTCGCCGACGCACCGCCGCGGGCCGGCCGCGAACGGGAAGTACGCCAGCCGCGGCAGCGAATCGCGGAACTCGTCGGTCCAGCGCTCGGGCCGGAACGCCATCGGGTCGTCGTACCACCGCGGGTCGCGGTGGACGACGTGCTGGCCCATCGAAACGGTCACGCCCGCGGGAATCCGGTAGTCGCCCACCCGGTCGTCTTCGACCGGTTCGCGGACGATGCCGGGCACCGGCGGGTAGAGCCGCATCGACTCGGTGACGACCCGGTCGAGGTACGTCAGGTCGTCCAGGTCGGCCACGGTCGGCGGTTCGTCGCCGAGTTCCGCTTCGAGTTCGGCCAGCAGTTTCGCCTCGACCTCCGAGTGCTGGGCGAGCAGGAAGAAGGTGAACGTCAGCGCCAGCGCGGTCGTCTCGTGGCCGGCCAGCAGCAGCGTCATCACCTCGTCGTGGACCTGGCGCTCGCTCATGCCGACGCCCTCCTCGTCGCGGGCCGCCAGCAGTTTCGAAATCACGTCCTCGTCGGTGGGGTTCTCGCGGCGCTCGCGCACGATGGCCGCGACCACCTCGTCGAGCGTCTCGACCGCGCGGTCGAACCGGCGGTTCTCGGGCGTCGGCACCCACCGCGGAATCAGGTCGGTCAGCGAGAACTCCGAGGCGGCCATCACGACGTCGAGGGCGTCACCGACCCGGTCGGATTCGTCGCCTAAATCGAGGCCGAACAGGGTCCGACCGACGATTTCGAGCGTGAGTCCCGCCATGTCTTCGTGGACGTTCCGGCGCTGGCCGTCGCGCCACCGCCCGACGCGGCGGTCGGTCGTCTCGACCATCATCTCGCCGTAGGTGCCGATGCGGTCGGGCGAGAACGCCGGTTGGATGAGGTGGCGCTGGCGTCGCCAGAACTCGCCCTCGCTGTTGAGCAGGCCGTTGCCGGTGACCGGTCCGAGCGTCTCCTGGAACGCCTCGCCCTTGACGTAGTTCTGGTTGTTGTGGACCAGCACGCGCTCGATGTGGTCGGGGTGCGCGAGGTGGTAGACCCACCCGCCGGGGACCTTCCAGCGGACCACGTCGCCGTACTCGCGGTGCATCCGTCGCTCGAACTCGAAGGGGTCGCGGGCGTAGCCGGGGAGGTTGCCGACGACCGGGAGTCCGGACGGGCCGGGCGGCAGCGCGCCGGGGCCGCGACTCGCTTGCTCGCGGTTCATCGTTCTACAAGCGGGAAACTCCGCCGTTTACGGCGGGGAGGACCGCGACATGGTGCGAATTTACGCCACTCTCGGTTGCTGACATACTCCCCACTACGAACGGAAACGTTATAAATCTAACCAGACGCATATGAAGTATGGCGGAAGTTCGTCGCACGGTCGTCGTCAAACTCGATATGGACGACAGCGACGCAACTCTCCTCCACGAAACCGTCGAGGAGTACCTGTGGGCCTGCAACTACGTCGTCCAAGACGCATGGAAAGACGACTACAAGCCCACCTCGAAAACGAAACTCCACGACCGGACGTACTCCGACGTGCGCGAACAGACGCGCCTACAGGCAAACCTCGTTCAATCCGCACGCAACCGGGCCGCCGAAGCCATCAAGGGCGTCGTCGCCCAGTGGCAGAACGGCAAGAAGGCGTCGCAACCGCACTTCACGACGCCATCCGTCAGGTACGACAAACGGAGTGCGACATTCCACGACGACCGCGTATCTCTCTCCACGGTGAACGGACGTATCGAAGCCGAATACGTCCTCCCACCGGAGGGGGACAACCCGCACACCAAGTACCTCCGCGACGACGATTACGAGGTGACGGGTGCGACGCTTCAGTACCGCGACGCGACGGACACCTTTTTCCTCCACATCGGAACGAAGGCCGATGTGGAGTCTGAGATGCCGGACAAATCAGAAGGCGACGCCGAGAACAGTACAGTCCTCGGCGTGGACCTCGGTATCGAACAAATTGCCGTCACGTCAACCGGGATGTTCTGGAGCGGCGACTACCTCAACCACCGTCGCCGGGAGTACGAGCGCGTGCGTGGCGACCTTCAACGGACAGGCACGGAGTCAGCCCATCGAACCATCGAACGGATGGGCAACCGGGAGACGCGGTGGGTCGAAGATTACCTACACCGAATCTCGAAAGCAATCGTCCAAGAAGCCGTCGCGCACGGGTGCGACCAGATAGCGTTCGAGGAGTTGACGGACATCCGCGACCGTATGCCAGGTGCGAAAAAGTTCCATGCGTGGGCGTTCCGCCGCTTGTACGATTACACGGCGTACAAGGCTGAAGCGGAGGGTATCGAAGCCACTCAGGTAGATCCGGCGTACACGTCCAAGCGTTGCTCGAAGTGCGGGACGACGCTGGACGAGAATCGTCCGTCTCAAGCGAAGTTCTGTTGTCAGAAGTGTGATTACGAGGTCAACGCGGATTACAACGCGGCGAAGAACATCGGCTTTCGGCTACTCCGTGCAGGGCAAAAGTCTCCGCATGGAGGGGCGACACGTCACCTCGCCCTAAAGTCGGGAACGCTGAACGTGAATGGCGGCTACTCGCCTGCCAACCAATAGGGTTGGCCAGAACGGGAGTTCACCGACAAGCTCCGCCCTAAAGGGCGGAGAAGGTGACCCTCTGTCCGTTCGTGTCGGAGAGCCAAGAAGGCGATGCTAGCGAGTCGAAGATAGGAGAAGTTTAACGATTCCGGTAGCGAGAAATGCGACGCGCCCGGCACGCCGGGCGCGTCCTGCCTCGTATCTACCCGTTGTCGCCAAAACTACTTAAAGCGAGGCTCGAGGTTCGGTCGCTCCGAGTAATACTGTACGAAGTGCGAATGCGAAAGCGCGAGTGCAAGGTCCGAGAAACGAGATTCGAAGCCGCGCGACCGCTCGCGGTCGCGCGGCTCGAACGCCGGAAGAAGTCCCGGCGTCACCGCCTCGTATCTACCCGTTATCGCCAGAACCACTTAAACGAGGGTGCGCGGTCGTCGACCGACGACCGCGTCGAAGCGACCCCGACTGTCGCCCGTCACGATTCGTCCGCTTCTGCGACGACGGTCGGCAAGTTGGTTTATCACCTCCGACCGATTCAGTTTGGATAGATGCGCGGAATACTGGTCGGCGGCGCCGGCGCGGTCGAGCGGCGCCACCTCACCGAGTTCGCCCCCGAACCGTGGTACGAGACGACGACGCTCTCGTCGGCGGCGTTCGCCGCCGCGCACGTCCACCACGGCGAACGCGCGCCCGAAACCCATCGAGTTATCGAGACGGGGACAACCCGGTACCTCCGCCACGGCGTCGTCCGCCGGTCGCCCTACGAAGACGAGTCGGAACTCGCGGCGGCCTTGCTCGACGACCCGGGCACCGTCCTTCCCGAACTCGACGGAACCTTCCTCCTCTGTGCGTTCGACGACGAGGACATCGTCGTCGCGACCGACCGACTCGCGTCGAAGCGACTCTACGTGTCGCGCGACCCCTTCGTGGCCGGGTCGTCGCTCGCGGCGCTCGCTCGCCACCGGACCGACCCCGAAATCGACCCCGCGACCGTCGGCGACCTGCTGACGTTCGGCTTCGCGTGGAACGACCGCACGCTCGTGAAGGGCGTCGACGCGGCGCCGATCGCGAGCTACGTGCGAGCGTCCGACGCCGGACCGCGGCGCTACGCGTCGTTCGTCTCCGGCCCGTCCGGCGCCTCCGACGAGCGCGGCTCGGACGGCTTCGTCGACGACGTCGCCGCCGACTACCGAAGCGCGATGCGTGAGAGCGTCGAGTGCGTCGGCGACGACGCTCGGCTCGGAACGTGGCTCTCGGGCGGTTTCGACAGTCGCGTCGCCGTCAAGGAGCTTCGCGACGCCGCGGGCGACGTGCGGACGTTCACCTACGACGGCAACCCGGCGGACGGCACCAACGTCGAACCGGCGGCCGCGCTCGCCGACGCGCTCGGCGTCCGCCACGAGGTTTGCGAGTTCACGCCGGACGGCCTCGCGGCGAACCTCGACAGGGCGGCGCTGCTGACCGACGGGATGAACACCTGGCGCAACTTCCACGGCATCGACTACGTCTTCGACCGCCTGGCGGACGAGGTCGACGTGATGGTGGACGTCTCCGGGCAGGGCGAACTGTTCGGCGACGACGTGTTCGTCGAGACGCTCGACCGCGAGAGCGAGTCCGCGCTCGCCGACGCCCTGTACGAGGACTTCGCGGCGTTCGACGCCGGTGAGGTGCTCACGACCTCGTACTCCGGCCGACGGACGACCGAAGCGGCGGTTTCGCGGGCGGCGGGCGACGGCGTCTACGCAACCGGGTCCGACGTCGTCTACGCCAACTACTTCCGAAACCACTACCGCGGCGACCTCGTCGGCTCTCAGGTCGGCGTCCGCGCGCCGCTGACGAACGCCGCGCTCCTCGAACGCGCGGGGAACCTTCCCCGGCGGTACCGCCAGCGCTACTTCCGACTGACCGGCGGAATCGTTCCGCTCCCGGTTTCGCCGCTGAAACTCGAACTGGTCCGGTCGATGGGGTCGTCGGTCGACTCGGTGAAGTACGAGCGGACGAACCTGCGGCCGAAGTGGCCCCAACCCGTGCAGTTGCTCGGGGCGGCGTACGTCAAACTCCGCCACGGCCGGTACGGAACCTACTCCGAGTGGTATCGCTCGGAACCGGCGCTCCGGCGCGCCGTCGACGACAGGTTGGCGACCGTCACCGAGCTACCGTTCGTCGACGAGCGAGCGGTGGCGGACCTCCGTCGGCGAGTGCTCGACGGCGACGACGATGCGCTCCACCCGCTCGGCATCCTCTCGACGATGGAGAGCTGGCGTCGGCAGGTGCTCTGAGCGCGGCCTCTCTCAGCCCCACCGGGCGACGCGAACGCGTCGCCCGGTGCGGAAGCCGGCGCGGAGGTCGGCGAACTGGGCGAAACGCCGACGAACCGACGACGTTTTGGTCGCCGGCGGAGCCACGAATGATATGGGGTCACACGACACGCCCGGGTACAGGTCGGCGACCGCCGAGCGGGAGTCTCGCTGGGTCGAGCGACTCCGGTCGGCGGCGACGACCCAGTCGCTGAGTTGGCGACTCGGCGAACAGGTCGTCGCCGACGAGGACGTCCGGGTATCGTTCGAACTCGAACGTTCGGACCGGCGGACCAGACTGACCGCCTACGCCGCCAGTCCGGAGACGTACCTCGTCCGGTGGCAGTCGCCGGCCGGCCGGTGCACCTACTTCGAAGTGCTACGCTCGGAGTTCGACCGCGACCTCCGGCGGCGAATCCGGTACGGTCGCTGGCACGTCGTCGAGTCGGCGTGACCGGCGAAAACCGAGTAACCGGCGGGAGAAGCGAACGAGCGAACGGACGAGCGGACGAATGAATGAGTAGGCCGACGAACGACGACGCTACCCTTCGACGGTTCTGGTCGCGCTGTTGTCCACGCAGAGCTGAACGTTCCCGTTGGTGTACAGCACCGCCTGGCTCGGCCGGCACATCCGCTCGCGCTCTATCTGGGTGGTCCAGCCGATACCGGGACCGGCGTCGAACAGCGGCGCGCCGGTCGACTGGTAGCGCCGGTACACCGTGACGTTCCTGTCGACCTCCGTGCCGTTGGCCATCACCGTCGCCATGTCGGACGGATACGCCCCGCGGCGGGTGTACAGCGTCTGATAGGGCTGGTCGGTGTACAGCACCTCGCTCGGCAGGAGGTTCTCGGACTTGGGCGACCCGGTCATCCGGCCGATGGAGTCGACCGCCGCGAGTTCCGACTCCGTGTAGGAGACTCGGGTCTGGAAGTCCGGGAACGCCGGATTGTCGAGGGTGCCGTTGCTCGACATCACCATCGCGCCGGGGAACACCAGCGCGAACAGCAGGAGTCCGACCGCGAGGACCCTGGGGTTGAGTTCGGCGTCGAGGTAGCGGAAGCCGACCGCGGTCAGCACCGCCAGCGGGGCGTAGAGGAAGGCGAACCACCGCTGGGGGATGAAGTTCCGGATGCCGAACATCGGCAGGCCGAGCACGAACACCAGCATGAGCGCCGAGGCGAGCAGCAGGGTGAACACCGAGTGGCGGGCCCGCCGCCGGTGGACGACGTACAGACAGCCGACGAACGCCCCCAGCAGGAGGAGCAGGAAGCCGACGGTGTCGATGTACTTCGCGATCTGTTCGATGGTCGTGGGTTTCGGGATGGCCGCGGCCGCCGGACTGGAACTCGACGACGGCTGGGCGATGTTCATGAACCCGGCGCTCTCCTGAATCGTCTGACGGAGGTAGCTCAGCACCGTCCCCAGGAAGGTGCCCCGGTTGTAGGGGGTCAGCGACCACGTGAAGATGGCCAGCCCCACGTCGAACGTCAGCAGGCCGAAGAGGTTCGCGGGTTTCTTCGACCCGAGCGCGCCGCGGGCGTCCGGCGGGTCGAACAGCCCCAGCGTGAGCACCAGTTGGGCCACTAGCGCCGCGCCCAGGAGCACGAGCATGATGAACGACGACACCTGGTGGGTGAACACGACGGCCACCGTCAGGAACACCAGCACCGCGAAGTCCCGAAGCCGGTAGTCGGTCTGCATCACCCGCACCAGCATGTACAGCACCGCGAGGAAGAACACCAGCCCGTGGCTCGTCGGAATCAGGTGGATGCCCCACTCGATGAAGTAGTCGCCGAACGAGTACAGCAGCGCGGCCAGCACCGCCCACCGGGCGTCGACCAACTGGACCGTCGCCGCGTAGACCAGCAGGACCGACAGCGGCATCACGACCCCGACCGAGAGGTAGAGGCCGCTGCGCAGCGACACGTCGGCGAACATCGAGGTGGTGACGATGAGCAGGTGGTACAGCGGCGAGGCGTAGTGCTTGTTGCCCGAAATCGCCGACAGCGAGTTCGCCGCGTCGATGCGCGCCGCGAGGTCGGTGACGTGGGTCCAGATGTCGATGCCGACGAACCCGGGCGTCGTGTACAGCGCGGCGTATCTGACGATGAACGCGAGCGCGACGATTTCGAGGAGGTACAGCCCGGTCTGGAAGTCCTCCTCGTGGGTGAACAGCACCTGCAACAGCACGACGGTGCCCGTGATGCCCGCGAGCACGTAGAACGGTCGGGTGCGCCCGGCCGTCACCGTCGCCGTCACTATCATCAGCGCCATCCCGACGAACGCGAGGCTGGGCAACAGCCGCGAAATCGGCCGGGTCACCGTCGGCAGGCCGGTCGCGTAACTATCGGTGTAGGCCGACGCGAGGTAGAGCGCGCAGGCCAGCCCCAGCACGACAGGTACCGTCTCGATGTAGATCTGGGACGCGAGGAACCGCAGGGGGAACAGCGCGAGCGCCACGACCAGGCCGATGACCGCGGCGTCGACGTCGAAGCGGCGGTTCGCCAGCCAGCCGCCGGACCTAGTTCCCATGGCGCACCTCCCGTTCGTCGCCGACGCGCCCGCCGGCGGGCGCGTCGGCCGGACGGTCGGCCGCCGAATCGCCAAGCGTCTCGCCGTCCGCCGAATTGCCGTCCACCGGGTTGCCGTCCACCGGGTCGGCGGGCGCGCCGCCGCGGCGGCGCGTCCGCCGACCGGATTCGGAGACGCGGTCGTTCCGCTCGCGGCCGGCGCTGCGGTCGTCCCCGCGCCGGTCGAGCACGCGGTCGTACAGCCCCGCGAGTCGGTCGCCCATCGTCTCGACGCTCAGGCCGGAGACGACCTCCCGGCCGTCGGACCGACCGCCGCCGAAGGCGGCGTCGAGTCCGGCGGCCAGCGCGTCGTCGTCGTCCGAAACCGTCGAGTGGGTCACGTCGCCGACGGCGTCGGCCGCGAACCCGACGTCGGTCGAAACCACCGGGACGTTGCAGGCCGCGGCCTCCTTGACGACCATCGGGCCGCTCTCGCGCTCGGAGGTGACCAGCAGTGCGTCGGCCGCGTTGAAGTAGTAGGGCACCTCCTCGTAGTCGACGCCCGAGATCGACCGGAGTCGAGCGTCGGCGTTCGCGAGCGAGACGACGCGCTTGGCGCGCTCGTAGTCCTTCTCCGGGCGGTCGGGGTCGTAGGGGAACAGCGCCACATTTTCCTCGTCGGGCCATCCGACGCGCTCGCGGGCCTCGTCCTTGGGAATCGGCCGGAACAGGTCGGTGTCGACGCCGAACGGAACGTAGGTGTAGTCGCCGTCGAGCGCGTCGGCCATCGCCCGACTCGGCAGGATTACCGCGTCTGCCGCGCTCGCACACGCGACGCCGAGTCGCCGGAGCCACTCGGGACCCATCAGGTCGGTCCCCCAGAAGGTGACGACCAGCGGGACGTCGGCGAGTCGGGCGGCCGCGACCGCGTAGGGCGCGACCAGGCCGTAGTTGGCGTGGACGAGGTCGTACGATTCGCCCGCGCCGACCTCGCGGAGCACTCCCGGGAGGTACCGGACGTAGTCGGTCGGAACTCGGCCGTCCTCGCCCGTCCGCGGGACCGACAGGGTCGAACACTCGACGCCGCGTGCTTCGAGTGCCGCGACCTGCTGGTCGAAGAACGGCCGGGGCGTGGTGGTTAGCTGGAGCGCTCTCACGTCGGGGTCACCTCCTCGCGTCTCGTGCGGTCGTCGGGGGTCCCGGACGCCACCGCCGCGACGGCGCGCTCGACCATCCCGGGCGCGTCGGTCTTGTCGGCGAGCATCGCCTCGCGGCGCTCCGCGTACGTCTCGGGGTCGCCGTCCTCCAGTACCGCGACCGCGCGGTCGAGGCCGCGGCGGTGGCGCTCCTCACCGTCGAAGTGGTAGAGCAGGCCGTAGTCGGCGAGTTCGTCGGTGTAGCCCATCGAGAGGGTGTTGACGTACACCGCGGGCGTGCCCAGCACCGCGCTCTCGGCCGCCATCGTCGCGCCCTCGCCGACGAAGAGGTCGGCGTGAGCGAGCAGGTCGTGCATCCGCTCGGGCGCGACCGAAACCCGCCGGGATTCGAGGTCCGACGGGAGCGCGCCCTCGGCGGTGATGAGTACCTCGCCGCCGGCGGCTTCGAGGCGCTCGACCACCTCGCGGACGTCGCCGAAACCGCCGTTGCCCACGTCGTGGGACGCGCCCCAGTCGACCAGTCGCAGGACGACGAGGCGGTCGTCGGGGTCGGCGCCGAGGCCCTCTACTACCGCGGGGTCGGCGTCGAAGCGGTCCGGGTGGAGGTACGCGAGTTCGTGGTAGCCCGCGTAGCCGACGTGCGGGGCCTCGACCTCGCGGCCGAAGCAGTCGGGCGTGAAGACGGCGTCGGCGAGCGGGTACGCCAGTCTCTGGATGAGTTCGGCGTGCTCGGTGTCGTAGAAGACGACCGACTTCGCGCCGGTCGCGGCCGCCACGTGGGCGGCCGCGACCCCGCCGATGGCGGTGATGACGTCCGGATCGAGCGCGAGCGCCCGCCGGAGCAGGCGGGCCTCGTAGGTCGCCTGGACCCGAGCCAGCGAGAGCAGCGAGTCCGACGCGCCCGCCAGCACCTCGTGGTCGATGTCGTAGGCCTCCAGCAGGTCGATGGCCATCTCCTTCTCGCGGGCGAAGACGCGGACCTCGTGGCCCGCCGCCTCCCAGTTCTCGATGGCGTGCTTGAAGAAGTGGACGTGGGCGGGGTGCTGGACGGTGACGACGACGGTCATCGCGTCGCCGTCCGGCGTCGCGGTTTCTCCCGCCGCCGCGTTTCCGTTCGTCGCGCTTTCGCCCGTCATCGCTCTCCCTCCCGGTCGGCGAACTCGTGGGCCTCGCGGCCCTCGTTCGCCCGGGCGTCGAGCGCCATCCCGGCCAGCACCGCGAGCGTGCCGGCGAAGAGCGCGCCGAGCGCGTTCCTCGCGGCCGCGGAGGCAGTGTCGCCGTCGGAGTCTTCGGTGCCATCCTCCGCGGAACCCACCGCGCTCGCGGCGGCGCGCCGCGCCGCCGCGAGCGCCGACCCCGCCGCCAGCAGGCCGCCCGCCGTGCCGGCGCCGTAGGCCAGCGAGACGGGGTCGGTCGGACCGTAGCGCTCGCGGAGTCGCCAGCAGAAGTTCCGGAACAGCATGCCCGACACCTTCGGGATGTACTCGACGTAGTCGATGCTGCTCTCCTCGTCGCCGTACTTCGCGGGCATCGACACGTCGGCGACCGTCATCCCGGCGGCGTTGAGTTTCACCAGCACGTCGTTGCAGTAGCCGTAGTACTCGTACATCCCTTCGAGGTCGATGGCCCACAGCGCTTCGAGCGAGACGGCGGTGTAGCCGTTCTGCGGGTCGGACATCCGCCAGTAGCCGCTGGCGATGCGGGTCAGGTAGGTCAGAATCCAGTTGCCGACCTGCCGGAACCGCGGCATCTCCTCGCGGTAGGCGGGGTTGGCCAGCCGATTACCCTTCGTGTAATCGGCCTCGCCGGCCACGATGGGGTCGAGGAACCGGGGCATGATGCCGGGGTCCATCTGGCCGTCGGCGTCGATGGTGACGGTGACGTCAACGCCCTCCTCGCGCGCGCGGAGGTATCCGGTCTTGAGCGCGCCGCCTGCGCCCCGATTCTCCTCGTGGCGAATCGGAACCACGGTCGGCCCCGACTCGGCGACGCCGCCGTCCGAGGCGACTTCCGACCCTCGCCCCGCTTCGTTCGGTTCCCCGCCGTCTGCGGCGGTCGCGGCCCCGGCCGGCGCGTCACCCTCGGACTCGTCGGCGGGCGCGCCGTCCTCGCCGGACTGCGCTCGCTCGCCCGCGTCAGCGGTTTCTGCGTACGCGCAGATCTCGTCCCACGTGCCGTCGGTCGAGGCGTCGTCGACGACGTACACCCGGTCGACGAACGCGGGAATCTCGTCGAGGACCGCGCCGACGTGGCCCTCCTCGTTGTACGCCGGCACGACGACGCCGACGGTGTGGTCGCGGTACATCTACGCACCTCGCTCGCCCGCGACTGTACGCGTCGTTCGTGCGTCCGCGGCCGTCCGCGCCGCGGGCGTCGATACCTCGGCTATCCGGTCGCTCGTTCGCTCCGTATCGTCCTGTAGATGGATCATGAGACGGTCCTCCGACGGATTTCCGTCGTGGTGCCCGGCACGACGGGAGAGCGCCGGGCGGTCGTTCGGTTCGTTTCGCCGAACGGTCGAGCGGGGCTTTATTATAGAGCGGATAAGCGGCTCTCGCGCGCCGAACCGGCCGTCGAGCGAGGTGTGAACGGGTGACGTGCGGGGCGGGCCGTCGAGAGCGGGCGAATCGAACAGCCGTCGAACGGGAACTCGCTCGACGTCGGTCGGCGGTGAGCAGGGGTCGGTCGCCGACGGAGGGAACGTCGCGGACCGACGGGGAGTCCGTGTCGCGCGTCGGAACGCGCTCGTGCGCCGGTCTTCCGACATCGCGTTCGCGAACGCGGCCCGAGGTCCCGATAAGCGAGTCCGTCGCGCGGTCGACCGCTCGACGGACTCGCGACTGCTTCTGACGACCCGTGGCGACCGTGCGGTGAATCGGCGACAACCCGCAACGAACCGCGATGCGGTTCGTTCTATCTTCCTTCAATATCGTATTTGACTACTCGATTCGGCGTCAGTTTCGACAGTTATTCGGAGTGTAGAACGTCCGACAACGGCTTACACGGGCGTTAAGCGGATTCTTATCCCGCCTATAACCAAAGGCGGTGAGTCCGTGGGTACGACCAACGCCGCGGGGACCGCCCGCGGAGGGGCCAACATGAAACTACGACATCGACTCGCCTCGAAACCGGCCGCGCTCCTCGCGCTCGTCGTCGTCGGGCTCGTCGCCTACAGGCGTACGGGCGCGATAGACGCCGAGGGAGTGCCAGTCGCCGAGGAATCGGACCACGAAATCGACTTCGAGAACATCGAGGAGGAGCTATGAGTTCGGTCAGGGAGTTCCCCGAAACCGAACGGCCCGAAACCGCGACCGTCTGCGTCGTGGGCATGGGCTACGTCGGCCTGCCGCTGGCGGTCGCGTTCGACGACGCCGACCAGGACGTCGTCGGCTTCGACATCGACGAGCGGAAGGTTTCGGCGCTGAACGACGGCGTCGACACCACCGAGGGCGACATCGGCGACGACCGCATCGAGAACTGCGACGTGGAGTTCACCACCGAAGCCACCGCCATCGGCGACGCCGACTACGCCATCGTCGCGGTGCCGACGCCCGTCGACGACCAGGGGACGCCGAACCTCGACTTCGTCGAGAGCGCGGGCGAAACCGTCGGCGAGTACCTCGCGCCCGGCACGACCGTCGTGCTCGAATCGACCGTCTACCCCGGCGCGACCCGCGAGGTGCTCGTGCCCGCGGTCGAACGCGCCTCCGGGTTCACGGCGGGCGAAGACTTCCACGTGGGCTACTCGCCCGAGCGCGTGGTGCCGGGCACCGACCGCACCATCAGCGACGTGGTGAAGATCGTCGGCGCCGACGACGAGGACGTCCGCGACGACCTCGCCGACCTCTACGAGCGCGTGGTCGCCGCGGGCGTCTACCCCGCCCCGAGCGTCGAAGTCGCGGAGGCCGCGAAGGTGGTCGAGAACACCCAGCGCGACCTCAACATCGCGCTGATGAACGAACTGTCGGTCGCGTTCGAGCACATCGGCCTCGACACCGACGAGGTGCTGGACGCCGCCGCGACCAAGTGGAACTTCCACGACGGCTACCGGCCCGGACTGGTCGGCGGCCACTGCATCCCGGTCGACCCCAACTACCTCGCCTACCGGACCCAGCGGGAGGGCTTCACGCCCAAACTCATCGAGCAGGCCCGCGAAACCAACGAGCACATGCCGACTCACACCGCCCAGTTGACGCTGAAGGCGCTCAACGACAGCGGGAAGGTGCCCCGCGACAGCCGGCTGCTGGTGCTCGGGCTGACCTACAAGCCCAACGTCGCCGACATCCGCACCTCGGAGATCAGCGGCGTCATCGACGAACTCCGAACCTACGACGCCGAAGTCGCGGGCCACGACCCCCACGCCGACCCCGCCGCGGTGCGCGAGACGTTCGACGTCGAGGTCCAGGATGAACTCGACCTCGAAGGCTTCGACGGCCTCATCCTCGGCGTCGACCACGACGCCTACGACGACCTCTCGCTCGGCGACCTCGCCGGGGCGCTCTCCGACGACCCGGTGCTGGTCGACGTGCCGGGCCGGTTCGACGAGGCGATGGCCGAGAAGCACGGCTTCACCTACAGGCGGCTCTGACGCCGCATTCGGGTCGCCCGCCCCATCGGGGCGGGCGACCGGCGGCGCGCTCATTGGCACTCTCTTTCTCGCGGTCTTCGTTCATTTTCGCGCTCTTCGTTCGTTCTCGCGGTCTTCCTTCGTCGGATACTTCGCTCGTTCTCGCACTCTTCGCCTTCCACAGTCTCGGCTCTCGACGGTCCTCGCGTGCCGCGATTTTCTCGTTTCCGGTTCGACGGACTTCGGATTACTCGGCGGTCGAAAGCCGCCAAGTCGCGGTTCGTCGCCGAGTTCCGAACGCGGGACGCCGGCGGGGTCCCGCGATTCTCACCGCCGTCTCGGCGGGCACGGTCGCCTCGAGACGACCGGTCGCGGATGCCGACGCGGTCCGCGTCGGCATCCGTGACTTCCGCTCGGAGTGTCCTCCGACGTTCGAGAATCTCCGAGGCTACTCGGAGTCCGGACTGCGAAGAACCGTGTAGAGTCACATAGACTTGCGGAGAGTACCGTAGACTCGCCGGGAGCCGCACAGAGCCGACCGCCCCGACACCGGATTTCCGGTGTCGGGGCGGTCGGCGGTCGTTCCGGGGCGGTCGGCGTTGGTGTCCGCCGGCCGGTAGCTTTGGCACTCGCTAAACGCGATTCCCAGCGATTCGAACGCGGTTTTACACACCACAATCTGCTAAGCAACTCTGTAAGGTCCGGTTCGAGATACGTTTTGATGACTAGTAAGCTCGGCGTCTGATTTTACAACTATTCGAAATTGATGGGAGGAGCACTTCGGT
This sequence comes from Halorussus vallis, assembly GCF_024138165.1. Lineage (NCBI taxonomy): Archaea > Methanobacteriati > Methanobacteriota > Halobacteria > Halobacteriales > Haladaptataceae > Halorussus > Halorussus vallis. The sequence goes on from NZ_CP100002.1 coordinate 138,511, forward strand.
TTATTGGATATTCGTGGAAAATAGTGGTAAGGATGATGAACGCAGCAGAGCACCAAACCGACGGCGCGGCCGGACTCGGTTCGACCAACGACGACGACGACATCGACGAACCGAAGGCCCTCTCGAAGGACGAAATCTTCCACCTCCTCCAGAACCAGCGCCGCCGAGACGTACTGCGATACCTCCAGGGCGTCGAGGGGCGAGTCGCGATGCGCGACTTGGCCGAGCAGGTGGCGGCGTGGGAACACGACACCACCCTCCAGGCGCTCACCTCCGACGAGTGCCAGCGCGTCTACATCGCCCTCTACCAGACCCACCTCCCCAAACTGGACGAGGAGGGCATCATCGAGTACAACCAGAGTCGCGGCATCGTCGAGCGAACGCCCCAGGCCGACCAACTCGACAAGTACCTCGAAACCGACGCCGGCGACGACGAGGACGACCGTGAGGGCGTCCCGTGGAACTCCCTCCGAATCGGCGTGTCGGCGCTCGGACTGGTGCTGTTCGTCGGGAACGCGCTCGGCCTGCCGGTGCTAGCGGCGCTCACGGGGTTCCAGGTCGGAGTGGTCGTCTTCGCGCTGTTCACCCTCGTGACCGCCGCGGAGTTCGTCACCGACGCGGGGTCCTCCGACTGACCTCGTGCCGAACCGTCGACCGCGTTCGTCGATGCGGCCGCGGCCGGGTTCGGTCCGGTCGCGGCCGAGCCACCAACTGTGAATCGCGAACCGCAGTCCGCCCACCGCCAACTGCTAACCACCAACCGCCAACCGCGATCTGTCCGCCACCAACCGCGAACCGCCCGCCGCCCTACTCTGACGTGTTCTTTCTCGACGATGCTCGCGCGGGCGCCCATGAGAGCGTCGTCGTTCTAATTCCCGCCCCTCACGTTTCCTGTCCCTCAGTTTCTCGTCCTTCTCACTTCTCGTTTCTCACGTCCTACATTGTTTCGAGTCGCGGGCGCACGCGAGCGGTGAGGACGCAGGACGGAGCGGTGAAGACGTAACACAGCGGCGGGTGCGCCGAGCGAGATGCTCGTAGACGGGAGTGAAGGAATCAGCGTTGGGCGCATCGACTCCGAAGCGAATCTGAGTCGGCGAGCAGACGACTCGTCTGCTCGCCGACTCGGGGTCGGTCCGCGTCAGACGCGCGTCAGCGGCCCTCTCAGTCTCTCACGCACTTTCGTCCGTTATCGGGGGGCTAACCGAACCATCTCACTTCGTTCGAACATTGTTCTACGACTTAGTTTAGCGGTAGAACATCCTTAGAATGCCTATAGTAAGGGACGAAGCGGCGCACACGACGAGTATGGTCAAAATCAACGTCGCGACCACGACGCGCTCCGAACCGTCTGGTCGAACCGCCCGAAGCGGCGCTCGCGGGGTGAGCCACTGATGTGCGGCATCATCGCCCGGGTCGGGCGCGGCGACTCCGTCGACACGCTGCTGACCGGCCTCGAGAACCTCGAATACCGCGGCTACGACTCGGCGGGCGTCGCGGTACAGAACGGCCACGGCATCAAGATCCACAAGCAGTCCGGCCAGGTTTCGGAGCTCAAGCACGACCTCCGTCACAAGTCCCCGAAGGGTAACGTCGGCATCGGTCACACCCGCTGGAGCACCCACGGTCCGCCGACCGACGAGAACGCCCACCCGCACACGACCTCCACGACCGACGTCGCCGTCGTCCATAACGGCGTCATCGAGAACTACGACGAACTCCGCGAGGAACTGAAGGCGAAGGGTCGGGAGTTCACCAGCGACACCGACACCGAGGTCATCCCGCACCTCGTCGAGGAGCACCTGGAGGAGGTCGGCGACAGCGAGGTCGCGTTCCGCCGCGCGGTCCGCGAACTCGAAGGGAGCTACGCCATCGCCGCGCTCGTCGACGACGAGGACGTGGTGTACGCCGCCCGGCAGGGTTCGCCGCTCGTGTTCGGCCTCGACGAGAACGACGAGGGCGACGACGAGTACTTCCTCGCCAGCGACGTCCCCGCGTTCCTCGAGTACACCGACCAGGTGATGTTCCTCGAAGACGGCGACGTCGCCGTCGTTCGCCCCGATGGCGTCGAGTTGACCGACCTCGACGGCAACGCGGTGAACCGCGAAATCGAGACGATCGACTGGGACCCCGAGGAAACCGGCAAGGGTCGCTACGACCACTACATGCTCAAGGAGATAGACACCCAGCCGACCGCGCTCTCGAACACCATCGACGGGCGCATCGACCCCGACGAGGGCGCGGTCGACCTGGAGGACTTCCCCGAGGGCACCTTCGAGGACGTGCGGGACGTCCAGTTGGTCGCCTGCGGCACCAGCTACCACGCCGCGCTGTACGGCGGTCAGCTCCTGAAGCAGGCGGGCGTCCGAACCGAAGTCCACCGGGCGAACGAGTACGAACTCTCCTCCGGCCCGGTCGACGACGGTACGCTTGTCATCGCGGTCACCCAGAGCGGCGAAACCGCGGACACTCTCGCGGCGCTCCGACGCGCCAAGCGCAAGGGTGCCAAGACCGTCACGGTGACCAACGTGGTCGGGTCGACCGCGGCCCGCGAGGCCGACGAGGCGCTGTTCATCCGCGCCGGCCCCGAAATCGGCGTGGCCGCGACCAAGACGTTCTCCTCGCAGGCGGTGTCGCTGTCGCTGCTCGCCCAGCGACTCGCCGACGACGTTCCGACCGCGCAACCCCGAGATGACGCCGCCGAGTTCCTCTCGGAGCTACGCGCGCTGCCCGACGGCATCCGAACGGTCCTCGACCGGCACGGAGCCGACGACCTCGCCCGGCGCTACCGCGACAGCGATGCCTACTTCTTCATCGGCCGGGGGCTCGGTAACTCGGTCGCCAAGGAGGGCGCGCTCAAGTTCAAGGAGATCACCTACGAGCACGCCGAGGGCTTCGCGTCGGGCGAACTCAAACACGGTCCGCTCGCGCTGGTTACGCCCGATACCCCCGTGTTCGCCGTCTTCACGGGCGACGAGGAGCAGGACAGGAAGACCCGCAAGAACGCCGAGGAGGCCCAGGCGCGCGGCGCGCCGCTGGTGGTCGTCGCACCCGAGGACCACGACGCCGCGAAAATCGCCGACGACCACCTCGTGGTGCCGGAAACCCACCCCGTCTGGGCGGGGCTGCTGGCGAACGTCCAGCTCCAACTCGTCGCCTACTACGCGGCCGACCAACTGAGTCGGCCCATCGACAAACCGCGGAACCTCGCGAAGAGCGTGACGGTCGAGTAGCGGAACTCCGCGGGGCGATGCGGATCGAACGTCCACGTTCGGGTGCTGCCTGAATCGCGGACGTTCGCTCGCGTAAATCGCAGATGTCCGGTCGCGTGCCAATCGCTGTGCCATTCTCACTTTCTCGGTTCTCTTTCCGCTTCTCCGACGTTCTCGTGTCGTTCCTCCGTCGGTTTCGTATCGTTCTTGCGTCTTCCTGCGTGCTTGCGTTTCTCGGCGTGTCACCTCTCTTCCTGTCATCATCGGTGGAGACATAGAGAGCCTCGTACGGCTATTAGAGACACCTACGGCCTTACGGACACACACCGGGTTTCCAGTGAAATGCGGTCGAGTGGAGTCGGAGGAAATTGGTCGAACTGGGACGTGGACACACACCGGGTTTCCAGTGAAACGTGGTGTGAAGGTGGGTAGAGTCCGGGAGATCCGGCAGTTTTTGCCGGTAAGGCGTGGATGACAAGTCGCAGTTTTCGAGGGTGTCGTTACCTCGCCCACCATACTTTTATGTAGTATGGTTACGTAAAAGTCCATTAAGTTAGTAAAAAGCAAGAAAGAAAGCCGTGACTTGTCACGGCTGATTCCACGAGAAGCCGTGGCTCGTCCGTCCGGCGACGGCTCTTCGGCATGCTTCTAGTACGTGGTTGCTTCGTGCGAACTGACTTCGTTCGAATACGACCTTAACTAACTGCACTCTCGTTTCTCCTTCGCGGAACCCTCCCTACCTTCGAAACCGATTTCACTGGAAACCCGGTGTGTGTGTCTCGCTCTGAGTCGAACTGCACCATCGACACAGTTCACCGGAAACGTACTGCGATTTTACGATCTCGTTCACTGGAAATCCGGTGTGCCAAACCGTCCAAAACATCCGTGTGAGTACCGCTACTGCTCAAAACGGCGAAACGGCTCTTATTCGGGAATGTGGGCTCAGGAACCGGGTCAGTTCGAGGAACTCCACTTTCGGCTCGCAGGGCAGCGCCTCGCACACCGGGTTTCCAGTGAAACGTCTGCGTCCCTGAACGACACGGTGACTCCATCGCCGAGTGATTGGTGGAAGTATTGGATAACAGATGACGGCGCCGTACCCGCCTTCGAGCGTGTCGGACTGCGACCATCCACCGTTTTTCCGTGCGTCGAAGCGATGCGTCGAATCGTTTCGCGGGACGCTAAATCGTTTCTCCGGACGCCGAATCGCCGACACCGACCGCCTTTCCGATGCGGCGAACCCTCGTTTCAACTGCACCGCCACACCCTCTCGCGACCGCTTTCACTGGAAACCCGGTGTGTCTGTCTTCCCCAACACTAAAGCCATTTCACTGGAAACGTGGTGTCATGGCCGACTCCAGCGAACTTTTCTCCCGGGAGGACCCCATCTTCGCCGACAAGGAGTTACTCGAAATCAACCACCTGCCCGACGACGGCCGCATCGTCGGGCGCGACGAGGAACTGCAGTCGCTGGCGAGCGCGCTCAATCCGGCGCTGTTCGGCCAGAGTCCGAGCAACGTCCTGGTCTACGGCAAGACCGGGACCGGAAAGTCCCTCTGCGCCAAGCACGTCTCGCGCCAGCTCGTCACCGAAGCCGAGAAGGAGGGCGTCACCGTCGGCATCGCCTACGTCGACTGCGCCCAGGACGACACCGAGACGCAGACGGTCCAGACCATCGCGAGCGCGCTGAACACGCCCGAAACCGACGTGAGCGTCCCCGACAAGGGCATCTCGACGTCGACGTACTACAAGCGGCTCTGGCGCATCCTCGACGCCGAGTACGCCGTCGTGGTGGTCATCCTGGACGAGATCGACAAACTCGAAGACGACGCCATCCTGATGCAACTCTCGCGGGCGGGCGAGGCCGGGAAACTCCAGAACTGCAAGCTCGGCACCATCGGCATCAGCAACAAGATAAAGTACAAAGACCGGATGGACGAGCGCGTCAAGTCGAGCCTTTGCGAGCGCGAGTTCGTCTTCCCGCCGTACGACGCCAATCAGCTCCGGGCCATCATGGACGCCCGCAGTGACGCCTTCAAAGAGGGCGTGCTGGAGGACGGCACGATTCCCAAGGCGGCCGCGCTCGCGGCGCGCGAGCACGGCGACGCCCGCAAGGCCATCGACATCCTGCGGTACGCCGGCGAGATCGCCCAGTCGCGCGAGGAGAACCTCGTCCGCGAAGACTACGTCGAGCAGGCCCGCGACCGGGCGGAGAACGACCGCTTCCGGGAACTCATCCGCGGCGCGACGCCCCACTCGAAGCACGCCCTGCGCGCGCTGGCGGTGCTCTCGCTCAACCACGACGGCGAGCAGGCGTTCCGGACGACGGCCATCTACGAGACATACGAGGTCATCTGCGACCGCGAGGGCGTCGACCCGCTGTCGACCCGCCGGGTGCGAGACCTCCTGCGCGAGCACGCCTTCCTCGACGTCATCGAGCAGGCCCGCCAGAGCGGCGGGAGCGCCGAGGGGAGCTACACCGAACACCGACTGCTGGAGGACCCCGCGGTCGTGAAGAACGTCCTCACCGAGGAGTGACGACCCCTCGACTTCACTGGAAACGCGGTGTGGTTTCGCCGTCCCGTTCACTGGAAACCCGGTGTCCTTTCAGGACCGTTTGCCGCCGGAGTTTCCGGCGAACGCGCCCGACACGTCTACGACTGTAAGGTGTAGGCGTAAGGCGCCAACCTGCCGGCCGAGGCGACGGTCCCGTCTTCGTCCGACCTGCGGAGCGAGCGTTGCGAAAAGAAGCACTCGTTCTCCACCGATTCCGTTCGTTCCTACGAACCTGCGTCGCTCTCGGCCGCGATTCGGACGTGGTCGCCGTCCTTCAGCAGGTACTCGCCGGGGTCGACCGGTTCGCCGTTGACCAGTATCTTCACCGTCGTCCCCGCCTCGTCGTCGGCGTAGGTCGTCCCGTTGTAGGTCACCGTTCCATCGCTGACGTTGATTCCCTGAAGGGTCGACATCGCGTACTTCAGCGTCACCGACCACGAATGGGCGTGCCAGGGGTCGGCGTGGCCGCCCTCGAAGTGGAAGTATCGGCTGTGGCTGTCGACCTGGTACCTGTCCCTGCTGAAGTCGACCTCGTGGCCGTTCACGACGAAGTCGATGGTGCCGTGGACGTGGGAGTTGTCGTGGTGGATGTGGTCGCCGGGCACCGAGACGTTCATCCCGGGCGTCTCGACGGTGACCCACACCTCGTCGCCGCTCCGGAGGACGTACTCGGTCGGCTTCACTGGTTCGCCGTTCACCCGGTAGTTCAGCGAGACGCCCGAATCGCTTTCGGCGTACGTCTCGCCCCCGTAGCGCAGTGACTCCGCGGTGGCCTCGACGCCGAACGCCGAAAGAGCCCGCGCGAGCGTTGGTCGCTCGCCCTCGGCGGCGTGCCAGACCTTGTACTCGCTCCCGCTCTCATCGCCGAACCAGAAACCCGCCGACTGCGAGCCGACACCCTCGGCCGAGAGCTGCGTCCCGGCGACCACGACGGTCATCTCGCCCTCCAGCGCGGCGTCCGACGAGTTCGAACCACCCGCTGAGTCGGTCGATTCACCGTGGCTGTGGTCGTGGCCGTGACCGTCGGACGTCGTGGTCGTTCCGTTCGTCGTCGCTGTCGAGGTTGCGGTCGGAGTACCGTCGATGCCGCTCGTCTCCGCCCCGGCGCCGTCGTCGGGCGTCGAACTCGACGGTGCGGTCCGGACGCTCCCGCCGAGCCCCGAACAGCCGGCGGCGGCGACGAGCAGACCGACGAGGACCAGCGCGGCCGCGCGCCGCCACCGACCGGTCGCGGTCGCACTCGGGGCCTTCGACGCTCTCGGCGCTCCGTCTGATGTGTCGTTCATCTCGGCCCGAGGTTCGGCCGGCGAGTCCTTTATTATCGATTCCCAAATGTGTCTCCTCGGTCGACTTACGCCGGAGATAAGCCCAGAATCGGCGGACGCCGACCGCCATCCTGGACGCGTACCGCCGACCGCAGTCGGCGGTACGCGTCCAGGATGACCGTGTGCCGCCGATGTCCACCGACCGAAAATCCCGGTATCTGCGTCCTCGCGGCAGGCGACTAGAACGCGATGCCGTCAGTCGTCGTAGTCGTGCTGTTCGTCGTAGTCGTCTCAGTGGTGGTCGTCTCCGTCGTGGTTGTCTCCGTCGTGGTTGTCTCCGTCGTGGTCGTCGCAGTCGTCGAGGTGGTAGTCGTCGTGGTCGTGTTCGCGGTGGTCGTCTCCGTCTCGTCCGACGGGTCGTCGTCAAACGGTTCGTCGTCGGCCGTGGTGGTTTCGTTCGTCGTAGTGGTTTCGTTCGTCGTCGTCGTCCCGTTCGCCATGGTCGTTCCACCGGTGGAGTTGTTCGTCGCCGCGGTCGTCTTCGCGGGCGTGGTGGTCGGGACGGTCGTGGGTTCCTCGGTGGTTTCGGCCGTGGTCGCCGTCTCCGGCGGCGTCTCGGTCGTGGCGGCGCTCGTGGTCGTCTCGTCGGTCATCGGGACGGAGGTCGGACTGAGTCCGGCGCCGAGGAACGACACCGCTAGCCCCGTCGCGAGCAGACCGATTCCGGCGAGCGCGAGTACCGCGTGCATCCTTTGGCTCACGGGTCATCACCTGTCCCGCGTGACGGCCTCGCCGGGCCCCGTCCTCGCGCCGGCCGAGAGTTTGACACCGGCGTTCAGGCTGGTGTTGATACCGGTCTTCGCGCCGTCGCCCGCGACCACGCCGAACTTCCGGCGGCCGGTCGAGACGCGCTCGCCCTTTACCGTGAACTTCACCGCCTCGTCGTCGTGGCGGAGGTTCGCGACGTTCGTACCCGCCCCGAAGTTGACCTCGCGGCCCAGCACGCTGTCGCCGACGTAGCTCAGGTGGGCGACGTGGGTCCCTTCGCCGAGTACGCTGTTCTTGACCTCGACGCCGTGGCCGACCTTCGCGTCTTCGCCGACGAGCGTGGCGCCGCGAACGTAGGCGTTCGGCCCGACGTTCGCACCCGACCGAATCAGCGCGGGGCCTTCGACCACCACGCCGGCATCGACGCTGGCGCCCTCCTCGACGACGACGGGTCCGCGCAACTCGGCGTCTTCGTGGACCTCGCCGCGAATCTCGCGGTCGAGTTCGCCCAACTTCCACTCGTTGGCCTCCAGCAGTTCCCACGGCCGGCCCACGTCGAGCCACTGGTCCATCTCGGCGAAACTCACGTCGTACTCGTCGACGACGCGCGCGAGCACGTCGGTAATCTCGTACTCGCCGCGCTCGCTCTCGGCGACGTCGAGCCACTCGCGGGCTTCCGCTGGGAAGGCGTAGGCGCCCGCGTTGGCCAGGTTCGTCGGCGGGTCGGCGGGTTTCTCGACGATGTCGGTGACGACGTCGCCGTCGGTCGAGAGCACGCCGTAGTTCGACGGCGCCTCGACCCGGACCGCGCCGATGGCGGGGCCGTCGGCGAACAGGTCGGCGACCGCTTCGGGTTCGTAGAGGTTGTCGCCGTTGAGCACGGCGAACGCGCCGTCGAGGTGTTCGCGGGCGGCCCGAACCGCGTCGGCGGTGCCGGCCTGCCGCTCCTGGACCGCGTACTCGACTGGAATGCCGGCGTACTCCGCGCCGAAGAACTCGCGCACCGCGTCGGCCTCGTAGCCGACGACCAGCACCAGTTCGTCGGCGCCCGCCGCCACCGCGGCGTCGGCGGTGTGGGCGGCCAGCGGTCGGTCGGCGACCGGGAGCATCGGCTTGGGGAGCGACCCGGACAGGGGACGGATTCGGGTCCCTTCACCCGCGGCGAGAATCACTGCTTGCATGAGCGGCAGTTCGTATTGCAACTGTTTTATTATCTCGGGGTTAAGCCGGTTCCACTCGGTCCCACGCTCGCCCTACCGTCTCCCAAAACGACCCTGTAGACCGTTACGTGGTTAATAGTAAACCGTGAACGCCACGATAGCTATCGACGTAATGAGCGGAACGCAGAACGTCTGGACGCCGACGGAGACCCAGAAGACGACGAGACGCTGCACGAACTGCGGCGAACACGTCACGCGGCAGTTCGCCCGCGTGTTCGGCGACAACGCCGATACGGTGAAGGCGTGTCCCAACTGCGCGACCTACCGCGAACTCGACAGCGCCGACCACCACACCGGATAGCGCCGCTCGGCCGCCGGTAGTTTCTCGCTTTTCTCTCTCGCCGGGAGTCGCGTCGTTCCCCGCAGCCCGCCGTTTTCGCGGTGCCCGTCTCCGTCGCGCCCGCAGTAGACATGGGTGGAATCCCGTGGATCTGCGCTCGGTCGGTTTGCGCTTGGTCGGTTCGCACCCTGGCGCGCCGCTCAGTCGTTCGACGCGGCCGCGTTCGCGGCCGCGTCCTCGACGATGTCGGTCGCCTCCTCGAACAGTTCGGCCGCGCGCGCCTCGCTGCGAGCCTCGGCGGTCACGCGCACCAGCGGCTGGGTACCGCTGGCGCGCACGAGCAGCCAACCGTCGTCGGTTTCGACCCGGACGCCGTCGTCGGTCGTCACGTCGCGGTAGCGGTCGGCGACCTCGGCCGCCACTCGCTCCATCACCGCCGCCTTCTCGTCGGTCCGGACGCTCGTGCGCTCGATGGGGTAGCTGGGCACTTCCGCCACGAGGTCGGCGAGCGGGCCGCGGTCGGCGACCAGTTCCGCGAGCCGACACGCCGCCAGCGGGCCGTCGGGACAGAGGACCTGGCTCGGCCAGATCCACGCGCCGCTCTCCTCGCCGCCGAAGGCGACGTCGGGTTCGGCGGCCCGCTCGGCGACGTACACGTCGCCAACGCGGGTCCGTGTCAGCGACGCGCCCACCTCCGCGAGCGCGTCGTCGACCGCGAGGCTGACGTTCAGCGGCGCGGCGACGGCGTCGCCGTCGCCCGCCGCCTCCCGGCCGAACAGCGCGAGGAGCGCGTCGCCGGGGACGAACTCGCCGTCGGCGGTCACCGCCTGCATCCTGTCGGTGTCGCCGTCGTGGGCGATACCGAGGTCGGCGTCGGTCGCCGCGACGGTCTGGCAGAGTCGCTCGCAGGCCTCCGGGGTCGGCTCGCTCGGTCGCGCGGGGAACCGGCCGTCTGGCTGGGCGTTCAGCGTCGTCACCGTACAGCCGAGTCGCTGGAGCGCCTCGGCGGTCACGCCGCCGGCGCCGTTGCCCACGTCGACGACTACGGTGAGGTCGCCGTCGACGTCCACCGCGTCCGCCAGCGCCGCGGCGTGGCGGTCGGCGGCGTCCTCCCACCGGCGCTGGCTTCCGAGTTCGTCCCACGCGCGCAGGTCGAAATCCTCCTGGCGGATTCGGTCGGCGATGGCCTCGCGCTGGCTCTCGTCGAACGCCTGGCCCGAGGGGTTCCAGAGTTTGAGTCCGTTGTCCTTCGCGGGGTTGTGGCTCGCGGTGACCGCCACCCCGGCGTCGGCGTCGCGCCAACTCACGCTCCGGGCGACGGTGGGGGTCGCCGCCATCCCGAGGCGGACGACGTCGGCGCCCGACTCGCGCAGGCCGGCCGACACCGCGTCGGCGAGCATCTCGCCGCTCTCACGGGGGTCGCGGCCGACGACCACGCGGTCGTACCCCTCGGCGGCGAGCGCGCGTCCCGCCGCGAGCGCGAGGTCGCAGGTGACGTCCGTCCCCACCTCTCCGCGGATACCGCTCGTTCCGAACATGCTAGAATTATGGACTACCAACGCCGTTACTATGGAGGTGCTAACATCCTTTGCCGGTACTTGCGTCGGGGGGTTTCGCCTCGGCGCCGGCCGGAGGTGAACCGACTGGAATCGAGCCGGCCGAAATCGAGCCGGTCGGAGTCAGCCGGCCAGAAGCGAACCCGCTCGGAGGAGAGCCGACGTCGACTCGGTCGGCGTCGACGTGACGCTTGCGTCGGAGCGGGACTGAGTCGAGGTCGCAGCGATTCTCTGCGACCTCGACTCGCAGTACTCCGCCGTCGGCTGGACGACCTCGGCCAAGGAACGTCGACCTGGAACCACTCTCGCTGTCTCCTCCTATCACGGGCTGTCGTACGCGATGACGATGACGACGGCCGAGCGCGGCGGTCGAAACCGCCGCGCTCGGCCGTCTCGATGGCGGATGCTCGTCGATTCGGCGGAACGCAGAAGTCCGGGTGTGTCGCCACCGAACTGGGTTGGCAGGTGGGTGGGATATGGGGGAATTAGTCGGACGGCGACACGGGTACTGCTACGCTCGCCAGCCACGTTATTATGAGCCATTTAAGCCCGGCAGCGCCGCCGAAATCTGGAGGTTGACGGGTGAATAACTGCTCGCCCCGTCGACTTACAGAAGTACTATCTTCTACAACGGTCGTCGGGTGATTTATACGGGTCCGTACATGGTGGCGGTAGAGGGGTTCCGATGCACGACTACACAGGCTTCCAACGCGACCTCCTGTTCGTTCTCAACGGACTCGAGGCGCCGAACGGACAGGACATCAAACACGAACTCGAACAGTCGCAGGGCCGGAGCGTCCAGCACGGCCGACTGTACACGAATCTCAACACGCTGGTCGAGGAGGGGTTCGTCGAGAAGGGCAAGCACGACGGCCGGACGAACCGCTACACGCTGACCGAGAAGGGTCGAGAGGTGCTGCGCGACCGCTGGCAGTGGCAGAGCGAGTACATGCCCAAAGAGCGGGTCTGATCGGCCGAGCGGCTACCGACGAGTACCGGTCGCGCGTACTGACCGCGAACCGCCGCACCGACCGGCGGGCGGAGGCGATTCTCGAACCGACGAGCGGACGCCGAGCTAACGGTACGTCTCTCGTTTCTCCGGTCCGTCGTCGGAGAGCACCGACGTCACTCGTCGTCCAGTTCCGGATACGCCACCTCCCAGAGGTGACCGTCCGGGTCGGCGAAGTACCCCGAGTACCCGCCCCAGAACGTGTCCTGAGCCGGCTTGACGACGCGACCGCCGGCGGCTTCCGCCTGTTCGAGGACCGCATCGACTTCGTCTTCGCGCGGGACGTTGTGCGCCAAGGTGATGCCCGAAAAGCCGGTCCCGTCGTCGGGGACCGTAGCGTCTTCGGCGAGAAAGTCTCTCGGATAGAGCGAGAGCCACGTCCCTTCGAGGGTGAAGAAGGCGACGTCACTGTCCTCCTCGCGGTCGCGCATCGGAAACTTCAGGCCGTCCCGGTAGAATCGCACCGATTCGTCCACGTCGTCGACGCCGAGGGTCACGAGCGTGATTCTGGGGTCCATCGGGCGAAAGAAGACGCGTTGAACGATAAGTTCCGGCGCTGTATCCTGTCTTCTCCTGTCCTATCCTATCTTCTCCTATTCCGTCTCTCGGTCGGACTGCGGAATCGGAACGCAGCACAAACTCGCGGCGGCATCAGCCGCCGAGTCTGCGACGGCGCTCAGTCGAGGTAGCCCAGGTCGGCCAATCTATCTTCGACGCCCTGTCCGGCCTCGGTTTCGACCGTCGAACTCGCACCGTCGAGGTACTCGCGGTAGGCCTGCGCGCCCGCGTCCCTGACGATAGGCAGCGGCTCGCCGTCGGTGCGGTCGCTGTAGGGGACGCCCATCGCCGACAGCACCGTCGGCGCGACGTCGAAGATGTGGGGGTGGTCGGGCATCGCGTCGACGTCGACCGCTCGGCCGGTCGCGGCGAACACGCCGTCGCGCTTGTGGTTCCAGACGTCGGTCCTGACGAACTGCTCGCCCCGTAGCTGGTCGGAGAGGAAGTGTCGGAAGTCGTTCGGAACTAGGACGATGTCCGGGGCGTCCTCCTCGTGGGGACCGTGGAAGTACTCCTCGCGGGGCGCGACCGTCTCGAACAGCGGTTCGCCGTCGGGGGTCTCGACCGCGCGGAGCTTCTCGATGAGTTCGGCGCGTACGTCGTCGTACGCGCTCGGGAGAACGACGCCGTTCGGCTCGCGGTCTTCGAGGTTGATGCGGACGCCGAGTTCGGTCCGCGAGCGCAGGTACGCCATCGAGTTCTCGAAGTCGACCTGCTTGTTGCCGGTCCTGGTGACGTTCTTGGGCGCGTACTGCTTGGCGACGTCGGCGAGGTTCACCGCCTCGAGCGCCCGCCGGACTCGGCTGGCGGTGACGCCGAACTCGGCGGCCTTCGCGGCGAGTCGCTCGGCGACGTTCGGCTCCCAGGACTCGACGTCCTCGCCCTCCTTCAGGTCGTCGCGGATGGGCGCCCAGCCGGGCATCCCCTTGCCGCCCATCGTGGTTTCGACGTACCCCTCGTCGGCGAGGAACTCGTTGACCCGGAACTCGTACTCGTCGTAGTGGCCCATGCCGTGGTCGCTGACGAGGAAGACGGTGTCGGGGTCGCAGTGCTCCAGGACCGCGCCGATCTGGCGGTCGGTTTCGTCGTAGACCGCCTCGACCATCTCGGGGTCGCCGTTGAACTCGTGGAAGACGGTGTCGGTCCGCTGGAACTGGAGGAACCCGAAGTCGGGGTCGTGGACGTCGCAGAGGTAGCGGAACGCCTCGCCGCGCATCCGGGCGAGGGTGCGGTACTCCCGGCGCTTCTCGGCGGGGGTCGCGTCGTCGCCGTCGCGGGTGTAGTTGGGGTACACCCGGTACTCGCCGATGGCGTCTCGAATTTCTTCGAGGGTGCCCGGCGGGTGACAGGCAGGGTCCTCCGGGCCGATGAAGCCGGGGACGATGGCGCCGTCGATCTCGTCGGGCGGGTGGGTGACCGGCGCGTTCACGACGACGCTGGTGTAGCCCCGCTCGTCCAGGATGTTCCAGATGGCGTGTTCGGTCACGTCGTTGGCCGTGACGACCGACCAGTCGTAGCCGTCGAACTCCACGAAGCCGGTCGCGCCGTGCTTGCCGGGGTTGACCCCGGTGTAGATGGATGGCCACGCGCTCGGCGTCCACGGCGGAATCTGGGACTGGAGCGGCGCGGCCGCGCCCTCGGCCGGTACCGCGGGTTCGGCGTCGGCGGCGTCCGCGCCGCCGCCCGCGCCCCGGATGGCGTCGATGTTCGGGATGGCGCCCTTCTCGGAGAGTCGCTCGAACACCGGCAGACAGCCGGCGTCGATACCCACGACCAGGACGTCCATGCCGTCGCTCATGACCACTCACCTCGCGCTCGGGCGGTCGCTTCCGAGTCGTCGCTCACGTTACTCGTATCCATTAGTTTGAGCAAGGGAGTCGATTCATTTGTTTATGATTCGGATAAACGTCGTCTCCCCGCCTCGAACGCGAGGCGGAGGCGACCGACCGCGCTGGTCGGTGTCACGTCGCACGGTTCGAAGACTGCGGGAGAACGGTCGGTTCGAAATTGGGTCGGAAAGGATTCGAAGGGCCGGCCGAGCCCAACTTCGGGTCGGTCGACCGGTCGACCGCCACGCTCGAACGCGACTCCGGTCAGACCGCCGATTCGGTCGTGGTCGCGTTGGTGGTGGTCGCGTTCGTCGTCTCGGCGGCCGTCGTGGTCATCTGGCCGGTGGTCGTCGCACCGGTCGTCGTGGCCATGCCGCCCTCGGCGGTCGTGGTCATCCCGCCTTCGGCCGTCGTGGTCGCGTCTTCGGTCGTCTCGATGCTGCTCGTCGTTCCGTCGCCGCTACCACCGGGGCCCGAACAGCCGGCGAACACCAGCAACAGGGCCATCGCGGCGGCGGCTACCTTGAGTCGAGTCATGGTCGTCTCCGAATCGGGCGTAGCACGAATCGCGGTATAAATCGGGACGCCCGTTCTCACGGTTCAGCGACCTTAGCATCCCTCAAAGGTGCTCTCGTTCGACCCCCGACTCGGGGAATCGCCCGCGCTCGACCGCGAAGCGCGTCGACGCGCCGGTCTCCGCACCGGCGTCGGCGACCGGCCGCGGTCGCCGATTCTCGCACCGTTTACGCGAATTCGCGCGTGCAACGGACGGAACGGTCGGGAAGGGCGACGCCATTTTTCTACCGTGGCGCTCTTTCGGTCAATCGAGTAACCAGAATGAGTCTCGCCGACAGCATCTCCGAGGAAGTGACCGCCGAGGGATACCAGCCGAACACCGACGACTTCGAGGCCGCGCTCGAACAACTCCTGCGGGCCGCCGACGCCAACGACGTCGACATCGAGCGGCCGTGGGACTTCCGCGCCGACGGCGACGCGCCCGACCTCACGGTCGAGATCTCTCGGCTCCGCAAGCGTCGATAGCGCCGCGGCCCCATCCCGGTCGGACCGGGCGACCTCGGCGTCTCCGCGCGTCCCGGTCGCTCGGAGTGAACGCTCCCCGCCGTGTTTCTGGACGGACCCTCTTTCGAGGTTGACCCTCCTTCGGCGCGAACGTCCTTTCGACGTCGACCATCCTTCGGAGCGTCAATGCTCCTCGGGCGCGCGCCGTGGTCGTCGCCCGCGGGCGACGACCACGGCGCGCGCCCGTGACCACCGAGTCGACGCCGACCGCCGGACGGCCGTCTCTCACCCTCTCCGTGTCAGATTTCTGGGACCGCGCGGAAGCTCTCGCGCGCTCGATGCGTCTCCGTCAACGCGGGCGCGTCGTCCGGCGGTCGGCGACCGCCGGACGACGCGCCCGCGTCCGAGCGTTTCTCCGTCACGGCGGCCGACGTCGCGCGCCCGGTCGTCGAACGTGCCGCCGAAATGGCCGACAGTATTTAATAACTGGATATAGGAAAGGAAAAGCTTTGCCGGGGATGGTTCGATGTTCCGGCATGGTCCGGACGCGACGACGCCCGAGCGGTCGGCGAGACGCCGGCACGGCCGACCGGAACGCGAGTGGCGTCGCACGGCGCGAGTATCGAGAACGTAGAGACGCGCAGGCGGCCTGACGATGGACGAGAGCGACGAACGGGTCGGCGACGACGACCAGTCCGGCGGAACAGAGACGGATGCGGCGGAAACGGACGCGGCGGAAAGCGACGAGCAGTCCGACGAGGCGCTGCGAGCGGAGGAGTTCCGCGCTCGCCTGGCGGAACTCCTCCGGCGGGCCCACCGCGGCGAGGTGACCTTCGACCGGGCGTGGACCTTCCGCGACCGGGACGGCGATTCCCCCGATTTGATGGTCGAGATAACCGAACTGCGAAAACCCGACGACTGACGGCTCCCGGTCGGGATTCCGCCGCGAGCGATTCTCCCCGGAGACGGCGGCCTACGCCCCGGCGAACCGAGGTCCGCGGTCGGTTATCCACTCGATAATAAAGGGTCGGGTCGCCGTCGTGACCAACAGTATCCATGGTTGGCATCAGCGGCGTCGTCGGCGCTCGGGACGGTCCCTCCGACCGAGTGGCCGAGGCGCTGGTCCACCGAGACGCGGAAGTGCAGACGAGGTACGCCGACGACCGGTTCGGCTTCGTCGGGTCGTTCCACCGACTGCTCGCGGGCGACCAGCCGATGGAGGTCGACGGCGGCGACGCGCTCCTGTGGGTCTGGGGCGACGTCTACGGCGAGGGACCGACCGACGACTACTCGCCCCGCGAGGGTCCGCCCGACGGGAGCGCCCGCTACTGCGCCGAGCGCTACGAGGCCGAGGGGATGGAGTTCGTGACCCACCTCAACGGCGACTTCGCGGCGGTGGTGTACGACCGGGACGCGGGCACCGTCTCGTTCGCGACGAACCGGGTCGCGAGCAAACCGATATTCTACGCCCGCGCGACCGACGGGTCGCTGGTCTTCGCCTCGAACGTCCAGGCGCTGGTCCGCCACCCCCGAATCGAGGTCGGCTTCGAGAAACCCTACCTCTACGAGTACCTCCAACTCCGCCGAGTGTTCGGGGTCAAGACTCCGATCGTAGGCGTCGAGGAGATGCAACCGGCCGCGGTGACCACCGTGGACGTCGACGACTTCGACGCCGAGGCCGGCCGCGGCCGAGTCCGGACCGCCGACGGCGTCCCCGCCGACTTAACGAGGGTCGAACGCTACTGGACGCCGACCTACCGGCCAGTCGACGAATCGGCGTCGCACTACGTGGACCGACTCGCAGACACCGTCCAGCGGGTGCTCGGCGAGTGGACCCGGCCGGACCTCGACTACGGCCTGTTCCTGTCGGGCGGGAGTGACTCGCGGTTCGTCCAGGCCGCGATGGACGTGCCGGTCGAGACGTTCCACGTCACCGACTGGCGGAGCCGCGAAACCAGAATCGCAGAACAGGTCGCCGAGACCGCCGGCGACGAGTTCCACATGCTCGAACGCGGCGGCGACTACGACGACCACCTGCTGTCGCGCACGCCCGAACTGTCGAACTTCAGCGGCTGGTTCGACCAGGCGTACTTCGACGGCTTCGCCGACGAGATCTCGGCCGAGGCCGACGTGCTGGTGTCGGGGCTGTACGCCGACATGCTGTTCGCCGGCGGTCCGCTCCGCAAGCGCTCGCTCGACCTCGGGCCGCTCGGCAAACTCTCGCTGCCGGTCCAGGACCCCATCGAGTCGCTGGACGAATACGTCGCCCACCAGACCACCGAGGCGGTCGAACCGCTAACCTACGCGCCCGACGCGCCCCACATCGACGCGGTGGTCCGGGACAACCTCCGACTGGAGGACGACGGGAGCGTCGTCAGCCACGGCGTGCGCTTCGAGTCGCTGACCGACTTGGTGATGTACGGCGACTACTTCCCGATGGGCGGGGACACCGACGCGCTGTTCTCCCGGAGTCTGGCCCGGACCCTGCCGTACCGGACGCCGTTCCTCGACAACCGGGTCATCGACCTCCACCGGGAGGTGCCGATACGTCACTTCTTCCGGTGCAACCTGGTCAACCGGGCGCTCGACCACATCGCGCCCGAACTCGCGGCGATTCCCCACGCCGCCACCGGCGTCCCGCTGGAGTACCCGTTCCCCGTCGAGTTCGTCGGGGGTAACTTGAACGCCTTCCGGTGGAAGCACTTCGGCGAGGAGGACCCGCCAGAGCCGTACTACGACCACCGGCCGTGGCCCGACCGGCGGGCGCTCCTGCGGGTCAAGGAGTTCGCCCCGAAGACGCTGGCGGCCCGCGAGGACCGCCTGGAGGCGCTCCCGGTCGTGGACCGCGACGGCGCCTTCGAGTGCTACCGCGACCACTGCGAGGGCGAGGACAACATGACGGCGCTGTACTCGCTTCTGACCCTGCTGGAGATGCCGGTCGTCGAGCGGCTCGGGGAGACCGACGCCGAGGGCCGAACCGCCGACGACGGTCGCCGGAAACCCTACGCGGCCGACGGTTTGGGGGGAGCCGAATGAGTCAGGGCGACGCCCCCGAGTCGACCGCCGACAGCGGCGGCCGGGGGAGTCGCGGGGGTCGCGGGAGTCGCGGCGACCCCGACGGCGAGGGCGGCGTCGAGCGAGACGCCGCGTCCGACCTCGAATCGGGCGGCGCCCGCGACGGGACGGGTCGCCGCGACTCGCGCGTCCGGTTCGACCCGACCGACCGAATCGGACGCGGCGGCGACGGCGGCGCCGTCGGCGACGACGCGACCGGTGCTGGCGAGGTCGCTTCCGGGGACCTCGCCGGCGAGACGGTCGCGGGGACGATGAACAAGGAGCTGTTCGGGGTCTTCGGCGACTCGCCCGACGTGACCGAGTTCCGCGCCGCGGAGACGTTCGACGCGGTGGTGTCGGGCGAGTCGCTGTCGGTCGGCGTCCGCGACTCGGCGCTCGGCATCGCGGGGCGGACGTCGACCTACGAGGACGAGCGTGGCTGCTGCGTCGTCTGGGGTGAGGCGTTCCCCGCCGCGAACGCCGACGACTCGGACGCGAGCGACGGACCGTCCTCGGCGTCGGCCGGCGGTTCGACGGCCGAGGCGACCGGCGACACCGCCCGGTGGCTGTTCGAGCGCGTCGCGGCCGTCGGCCGCGACGCGTTCGCCGACCTCAACGGGTCGTACCTGGCGGCGGTCGACTACGAGGGCGAGGCGATGGTCGCGACCGACCCCATCCGGTCGTGGGAGTGCTTCTACACCGACGCGCCGGGCGTCCGGGCGTTCGGCTCGGACGTCGGGTCGCTCGCCGCGCTGGTCGAGGAACCGACCGTCCGCCGGGACGCGCTGTTGGAGTTCCTCCACCTCGGCACCGTGCTCGGCGAGAAGACGCCGTTCCAGGAGGTGCGCCGGGCGCCGTTCGACGGCTTCCTCGAAGCCGACGACGCCGGGGAGTTCGACCGGTTCGTCTACTCGCCGCGGTCGTTCGACCACGTCGGCGCGCTCGCGGCCCGACTCCGGCGCGCCATCGACCGCCGCGCCCACTACCCCGGTTCGAAGGGCCTGCTACTGTCGGCCGGCCAGGACTCCCGGACCATCCTCTCGGAGGTGCCCGACGTCCGGACGTGCTACACGGTCGGCCGGCCGGGGTCCCAGGAGGTCGCGGTCGCCCGGAAGATCGCCGCCCAGTACGGCGCCGACCACCGGACCCTGAAACCGCGGGGCGACTACTTGCTGGCCGACGGCGAGAAGATCCGCTACTCCCAGGCCATCAAGGAGTCGCTGCACGTCCACCACGCCGCTCACGCCGACGACATCGGCGCCGACACGATGTACCACGGTCTGCTGTACGACACCCTGTTCAAGGGCTACTTCCTCGAACGCGACGGCGTGGAGGTCCTCGGCAAGGACATCCCCTTCGAGGGGCTGGCCGCCGACCCTCAGCCAGTCGAGACGCTGCTCGACACCCTCGGATTCCTCCCGCGGGGGAGCGAGCGCCTCGCCGACCGGGTCGGGGACTCGCTCGGTGACCTCGACTTTGACCTCGACGTGTCCGACCCCGAGCAGTTCCTGCGCGAGCAGTTGCACGCCGAACTCGAGAAGTGCTGGCCCCGGACCGACTCGCTCCACAACGCGACCGACCTACTGGTCATCCGTAACCAGCCGGCCCTGCCGTTCCGGACCCACCTGGCCGACAACTACGTCGAGGCGTTCGTCACCGTCGACGCCGAACTGCTGGAGTGGCACCTCCGGACGCCGCCGAGCGAGCGCAACCGCGAGACGGTGCGGGCAGCCATCCGGCGGCTCGACGACGACATCCTGCGCCACCGGCCGCCGGACAAACCCCACGATTCGCACCACCTGAACCAGGTCGAACGGTTTGCCCGCCGGAAGCTCCCCTTCGTGGAGGGCTTCGAACCGGCGTGGCCCGACCGCCGGGAACTCTACCGCGACAACGACGTGGCCCGGCGGCTGTTCCCCGACGACCCGGGCGTCCGCGACCTCCCCCCGCGGTACCAGCTTCGGGTCAACGACGCGCGGTGGTGGCTCGACGAGTCCTGAACCCGGTCGGCGACCGTCGGACTCCGACGGTCGCCGACCGTTCTCGTCCGGCACTCGCCCGCTCCCTCTTAAGGTCCCTAATCTGTCCCGCCGTGGCTTTTTGTCGTCGGACTGAGTACGTAATTCCATGCACGACGTGGGTGTCGAGGACCGGGAGCTTCGCGCAACGGCCCTCGACTCGCTGTTGACGACCGTCGCCGTTCTCGACGGCGACGGCACCATCCTGACGACGAACGAGGCGTGGCGGGAGTTCGGTCGCACCGCCGAGCGCGCGACCGAACTCCCCGCGCCGGTCGGCGACGTCGGCGAGAACTACCTCGAGGCCTGCGACGCCGCCGACGGGTACGCCGGCCGGGCGGCCGACGGGATTCGCTCGGTCCTCGACGGCGACCGCGACCGGTTCGCCCTGGAGGTTCCGGCCCACTCTCCGCGCCGGAAGCGGTGGCTCGCGTTCCAGGTTCGACCGCTCGACGGCGGGCGGGACGAGGACGACGCGGGCGGCCCCGACGGAACCGCCGACGCTCGCGCGGTCGTCTCGTTCGACGACGTCACCGAGCGCAAACTCGCCGAACGCGAGGTCGAGGAGCAGGCCGCGGAACTCGACGAGAAACGCCGAAACCTCACGATGCTGAATCAGGTCGTCCGCCACGACATCAGAAATGAGATGAACGTCGTCCTGACGTGGGCGAAGATGCTCGACGACCACGTCGACGAGGCGGGCCGCGAGGGCGTCGACTACGTCCTCGACGCCGGCGAGAACGTGGTGGACCTGACCCAGACCATCGGCGACCTCACCGAGATGCTCGCGGAGGGCGAGGACATCCCGCTGGAACCGGTGGCGCTCGCGCCGGCGCTCCGCTCGGAGATCGAAACCCTCCGGGCGAAGGACGCCGCCCGCGAGTCGGCGGTCACCGTGACCGGCGACGAGGACCTCCCGGAGGTGTCGGTGCTGGCCGACGAGATGCTCTCGTCGGTGCTGGTCAACCTCCTGAACAACGCGGCGCTGCACAGCGACGCCGAGAACCCCCGCGTCGACGTCTCGGTGACCGTCACCGACGAGTCGGCGGTGGTCGAAATCGCCGACGACGGGCCGGGTATCCCCGACGAGCGCAAGGAGTCGGTGTTCGAACGGGGCGAGCGGGGTGCGGACAGCGACGGCACGGGCCTCGGCCTCTACCTCGTCGAGAAGACCGTCGACCGCTACGGCGGCGACGTTCGGGTCGAGGACAACGACCCGCGAGGTGCGGTGTTCCGGGTCGAACTGCCGCGGGCGTGAGCGACCGAGGCGAAACTCGTTCCGTGCGGTCGAGGCGTCCCGGAGGTTTCCGGTCGACCGGGTGCGCCGCGACTCCGATTCCTCAGGGTAACTCCGATTTTTCGGGTCCCGTCACGCGCAGACGCGACGCGTTTGCGTCGCGTCTGCGCACAGAAACAAAATCCATCTCATCGAGTTCCTCTCGCCGAATCCTCTCGAATTCCTTCCGCCGAACTCCTCGTGGTCGCCGAGCGCCCCTCAGTCGCCGAACGTCTCGCGCTCCTCGTCGTCGCCGACCCACTCGGGGGTCCCGCTGAGGATGCCCCGAAGTTCGGTCAGCGGTTCGCCGACCCGGACGCCGTGGCTCGTGATGTCGAACTTCCGGAGCGTCCGCTCGAAGTCGCTGGTCCGCTTCTTGATGACGCCGACGGCCTTGTGGAGTTCGCCCTGGACCTCGACGTGCTGGAAGACGACGATGTTGTCGGCCAGGTAGCTGATGTCGGACTCGGTGGCCTGGAACTCCCCGGTGACTCCCGACACCTCGTCGACGAACACGACCGTGACGCCCATGTTCTTGAGGTAGCGCCCGAGCATGTGGAGTTTGCGCACGAGGTCGTCCTCGCTCCCACGGAGCGCGAGTTTGTACCCCTGGATGCCGTCGAGCATCACGATGGAGGCGTCGCGCTCTTCGACCTCCGTCCGGACCTTGTCGGCGAACTCCTCGGCGGAGTGGTTCAGGGGTTCGACCTGCTCGACGTTCAGCGCCTCCTGGTCGAGCATCGCCTCGACGGGGACGTCGATGGCCTCGCTCCGCTCAAGCAGCGTCTTCTTCGACTCCTCGAACAGGTACAGCACCGAGCGCTCGCCCCGGCCCGCCGCCTCCTTGATGAACTGCGTGCCGACGGTGGTCTTGCCGACGCCGGTCGGACCGCTGATTATCGTGACCGTCCCGCGTTCGATGCCGCCGTGGAGCAGTTCGTCGAACTGGGGCACGCCCGACGAGAGCGGTTCGGAGACGTACTCGCGGTCGTGGTCGTCCGGGCGGAGTTCCGGGTACACCGACAGTCCGTCCGAGGAGATGCGCACCGCGTGAGTACCCTGCTGGACGTCCGACCCGCGGAACTTCGGGACCGAGAGCGTTCGACCGCCCTCGCCGCGGGCGAGTTCGATGGTGCCGTCGCTCAGGAACTGGAGGTCCTCGTCCGGGGAGTCGGCGGTGTCCTGGGAGGTGAAGAGCACCGTCGCGTCCCGTTCGCGGAGGTACCGCATGAACGAGACGACCTGCTTGCGGAACTGGTACTCGTCGCCGGTCAGGTACCGGAGTTTCGTCAGGGGGTCGATGAACACCCGGTCGGGTTCGAGTTCCTCGACGCGGTCGGTTATCTCGCCGGCCAGCGGGTCCTGTTCGACCTCGTCGGGGGCGAAGATGTCGTAGGACTGGTCCTCGGCGAACACGCTCGACTCCGGCGAGAGGTCGAGAAACGACACGTCGCCCAGGTCGATGCCGACCGACCGGGCGTTCATCCGGATGTCGTCCTCGGCCTCCTCCAGGTTGATGTACAGCGCGGTCTCGTCGTTCTCGACGCCCTCGGTCAGAAACGTCATCCCGAGGATGGTCTTGCCGGTGCCGGGGTCACCCCGTACCAGGTAGCTCCGATTCCGAACGAGTCCGCCGTACAGAATCTCGTCGAGTCCCGCCGTACCCGTCGAGATTCGGGGTGGAGAGCGTTTGGTCATGCTACGAAGCGTATCCGGTTGGACTTGTTCAGGTCCGAGTAATAAATCCCCTCGTCTCGGTTGCTGTCACTTTTATCCCGTATCTATTCGGAACAGGTCGCCGTCGGGAGCAATCGGGTTCGTCGGCCTAGGCGGTTTCTAATCTCGAAATCGTCGAGAACGGAGCGCGAATGGTCCCGTCGTTTATTCTATCGTCGCGTCGTACCGCCGAGCGCACATGAGCATCCTCGCGGAGTTCACCGTCTCGGTCGAGGAGTTCCTCCTCGGGGACGCGCTTGGACGCGTCCCCGAAGTCGGCGTCGTGATTGAACGCGTGGTCGCCGAGGACCGCCGGGTGACCCCGTACTTCTGGGCCGACGGCGAGCGCTTCGAGGCGTTCGAGGCGGCGATGGAGTCCGACCCGACGGTCGACGACGTCCGGACGCTCGAAACCCACGACCGCAAGCGCTTCTACCGCGCGTCGTGGAGCGACAAGAACGAGGGCATCGCCTACGCCGTCTCGGAAACCGACGCGACGGTCCTCCGGGCAGAGGGGACCGCTTCGGGGTGGAGCCTGCGGGCGCTGTTCCCCGAGGAGGGGTCGCTCTCTTCGTTCCACGAGTTCTGCTCGTCGCACGGCCTCGACTTCGAACTCTCCCGACTCTACGAGTCGCGCAACCCCGAGGCGCTGGGCAAGTACGACGTGACCGAAAAACAACGCGAGGCGCTGACCGCCGCCGTCGAGTCGGAGTACTTCTCGGTTCCTCGCGGCGTCACGCTGAAGGAACTCGCGGGGGACCTCGACATCTCGCCGAACGCGCTCTCGACCCGCCTGCGGCGCGGTCATCAGAATCTCATCACCAACACGCTCTGCCACGACGCGAAACGGGGCGGGGAGGCCGTCTCCGACCGCGAGACGGCGACGCCGACTCGCCGCTGATGCGGCGACTACTTAATAGTCGTGATTACTACTGCCGCGCCTTTATAAGCACACGGTTGCTTCTTCGTAGTGAAAGCAACGTGGAGGGTGAGGGGTGACGGTCCGAAGGCAGGAACGCCGCCGCAGACGTCCCGCTTCTTCCGCAGACGGGACGAGACGTCCCACATCGTCCGGTCGTCTCCTCCGATACGGACGAGACGGGCCGACTTTCCGAACAACAATAGATTAATACGTCCGATGACTACATATCGTAACACACGACGGAAATTTCGGTATCACGTCACAGAGACGGGGAACGAACCCACGAAACATGTACGATAACGAATGAATATCGACACATCGGACAGGAGGCAGCTCGAGCGAGCCTCGAACGTCCTCCTGCTGGCGCCGCTGACGCCCACCGGCAACCGGGCGTGTCTGGAGTTGCTGACCGCGACGTCGTCGCCGGAGAACACGAACGTCGCGGCGGTGACCTACACGCCTCCCCCGGAAACGTGGGTTTCCGACTGGAAGTCCCACATTCGAACGCTCCCGGCCGAACTCGCGTTCATCCACGCCAACCAGGTCGAGACGAACGCGGAACCGGGCGACGAATCGGGGATTCCGAGCGGAACCACCGTCGCACGGGTCGATCCCAACCAGCCGATGGACATCGTCGCGCCGCTGAGCGAACAGCTCACGCGGTGGGAGAACAACGGGAACCAGACGGTCATCTCGGTCCAGACGCTGACCATCCTGCTGGAGTACGTCGACTTCGACACGGCGTTCCGCTACCTGCACATCCTGACTCACCGCGTGCAGGCGGCCGACGCCATCGGCTACTACCACATGGACCCCGACATCCACGACGAGGAGACGGTCAACACGCTGAAGACCCTCTTCGACGCGGTCGTGGAGGTTTCGACCGACGGCGACGAGTGGTCGGTCGCCGAAACCTACGGCGACCGCACCGCCACCAGCGACCACTCCCAGACCCACGATACCGACGTCTCGGTGGACGAGTCGGACGGCGGCCTCTTCTCCGCGGTCCGAAACTCCCTGTCGGGGCTGTTTTCGGATTCGGACGGCGGGCCGAACGGTTCGACCCCCGAACCGGAGTCGCCGGATCCGACCGCGGCGACTGGAACCGGCGACGGCGCCGCACCCCGGGACGGCGACGTGGCCAGCACCGGTACCGGCGGCGGTGTGGGCGATTTCCCCGAGGACGCGATGCTCACCGACGAGGACCGCATCAGGGAACTGCTCACCCAGTACGGCGGCCGGATGAAGCAGACCGACGTGACCGAGGAGACGGACTGGTCGAAGTCGACGGTGAGCCGCAAGCTCTCGAAGATGGAGGAGAAGGGTCTCATCACCCGCGTGCAGGTCGGTCGCGGCAATCTCGTCTTCTTGAGCGGCTACGAACCGGAGTCGACCAAATCCCCTTTCGAGAAGGAGTCGGACTGACGATGACGGTGACCGAATCCAACGACCCGCGACGGGACAAGTTCCAGCATGAGTGAATCAGTTCAAAGCGATAGCGAAATCGGAGCGACGCCCGACGATGCGACGGTGTTGATCGTCGACGACGAACAGCCCATCACCGACGCGTATGCACAGTGGTTAGAGAACGACTACGAGGTTCGGACCGCCTACAGCGGTTCGGAGGCCCTCGAGGAACTCGACGAGGCCGTCGACGTGGTCCTGCTCGACCGCCGGATGCCCGACCTCTCGGGCGAGGACGTCCTCGCGGAGATTCACGAGCAGGGACTCACCTGTCGCGTCGCGCTCGTGTCGGCGGTCGAACCCGACTTCGACATCCTCGAACTCGGCTTCGACGCCTACCTCGAGAAGCCGGTTTCTGAGGCCAGGGAACTGCGCGAAACCGTCGAGACGCTACTTCGGCGCTCGACGTACGACGCCCAGATGCAGCAGTTCCTCTCGCTGGCGACCAAGAAGGCCGCCCTCGAGTCGAAGAAGAGCCAGGAGGATCTCGAGGCCAACGACGAGTACGCGGCGATGCAGTCGAAACTCGCCGACCTCCGCGAACAACTGTCGACCACCGCGACCCAGATGGACGACGAGGACCTCCGCGCGGAGTTCTACGACCCCGACGAGTAACTCGTCCCGAACCGCTCCCCCGAACGCCTCACCTGATACGAACCAAGGAAATCCACGACGATGCAAGAAGGTTCGCCGACGCGAATATCGGCTGGCACAGACGGACTCGACGACGTTCTCCGCGGCGGACTCATCCCCGGGAGAGGCTATCTCGTCCGCGGGGCACCGGGAACCGGAAAGACGCTGCTGGGCATCAATTACCTGCTCGCCGGCGTCGAGAACGACGAGACGGTGTTGTACGTCAATCTGGAAGAGAGCGCGGAGGAGATTCGCCGCAACGCCCGGTCGGTCGGCGTCGACCTCTCGGGCGTCGACTTTCTCGACCTGAGCCCGAACTCCGACGCGTTCGCCGAGGGCCAGACGTACGACATCTTCGCCCCCGACGAGGTCGAGGGCGAACCCATCACCGAAGAGATCACCGCCCGGGTCGAGGAGTTGAATCCCGACCGGGTGTTCATCGACCCGGTGACTCAGCTCCGTCATCTCACGGCCGACGAGTACCAGTTCCGCAAGCAGGTCATCTCGCTCGTCCGCTACCTCCGCGAGCAGGGCGCGACGGTGCTCTTCACCTCCCAGGACATGGAGGACGCCCCCGACGAGGACCTCCAGTTCCTGAGCGACGGCACCATCGAACTCGCCCGCGACGAGGACGGCCGGACGCTCTCGGTCCCGAAGTTCCGCGGGTCGGGCGCCCGCGAAGGCACCCACGCGGTGAGCATCACCGACGAGGGAATCCAGGTGTATCCGTCGCTCTCGCTCGACGGGGACGGCGGCGACTTCGAACTGGAGACCATCTCCTCGGGCGTGCCGGCGGTCGACGCGCTGTTGGGCGGCGGCTTAGAACGCGGCACGGTCACGGTCATCAGCGGCCCGACCGGCGTCGGGAAGACGACGGCGGGTACCCAGTTCATCAAGGAGGCGGCGGGTCGGGGCGAGCGCTCGGTCATGTACATGTTCGAGGAGTCGAAGACCACGTTTCTCGAACGGAGTTCGGCAGTCAACATCCCCGTCGAGGCGATGCTCGACCACGACGCGCTCGCGGTCGAGGAGATAGAGCCGCTCAACCACTCCGCCCAGGAGTTCGCCAACCGGGTGAAGGAGGAAGTCGAGGAGCGCAACGCCTCCATCGTGATGCTCGACGGCATCAACGGCTACCAGCTCTCGTTGCCGGGCGACAACGAGGGTCTCGTGCACCAGCTTCACACCCTGTGTCGGTATCTCAAGGACCGGGGCGTGACCGTCATCCTCATCGAGGAGGTCGGCGGCGTCACCGGCGACTTCCAGGCGACCGACGTCGGCATCAGCTACCTGGCCGACAACATCGTCTTCCTGCGCCACCTCGAACTCGACGGCGAGATGCGCAAGGCCATCGGCGTCCTCAAAAAACGGACGAGCGACTTCGAGCGGATGCTTCGAGAGTTCCGCATCACCGAACACGGACTCCGGGTGGGCGAACCACTCGAAGGACTCAAGGGAATCATGAGCGGCCAGCCGGAAGTCCAAAGACGTGACGTCGACGAACGATGACCGTCGGTCCGGCGCCACTCGGTAACGGTGCGTCCGGAGAATCGGCCGACCGAATCCTCCTGCTCGTGGACCACGACCAGAACCGGCGGTTGCTGGCGAACTGGCTCGCGCCGACCTACTCGGTGCTGACGCCCGACCCGGACGGGGAACCGCTCGCGAACGATTTCGACCTCTGTCTCGTCGACGAGTCGTCGTTCAGCCGGCACGTCGACGCCCTCCAGGAGCGGAAGGCGTCGGCGAGCCCCCGATTTCTCCCCTACTTGCTGGTCACGCAGGCGCCCTCGCCGGCGCGCAACCCCGAGATGTGGGAGTACGTCGACGAGGTCATCACCAGCCCGGTCGAGAAGGCGATCCTCCGGGCGCGCATCGACGGCCTCCTCGAACGCCGTCGGCTCTCGCTCGAACTCTACCGCGAGAAAGAACAGAGCGAAGAGCGGTTTCGGACGCTGTTCGACACCGCTCCCGACCCCGTCTTCGTCTTCGACGCCGACGGTCGGATTCGGTCGGTCAACGACGCGTTCCGACGCCTGACCGGGGTCGACGACGTCGACATCCACGGTCGGCCGATCTCGGAGGTGGAGGTGTTCTCCGAGAGCGCGGTCAAGGCGCTGACCGCCGACCTCCACGCCAGGACCGACGCCGAGGCCGCGGTCGACGAGACGTACACGGTCACCTACACCACCCAAGACGGCGAGACGCGTCACGCGGAGGTCAACACGGCGTCGGTGCCGGGCGACGGCGCGACCGAGATCGTCGGCGTGCTCCGGGACGTGACCGAGCGCAAGGAGCGCGAGGACGAACTCGAACGGAAGAACGAACGCCTCGACGAGTTCGCCAGCATGCTCGCCCACGAACTCCGCAACCCGCTCGGCATCGCCCAGGTCTACCTCGGCATGGCGGAGGAGGGCGACGACGACTCGTTCGGCCAGATAAACGACGCGCTCCAGCGGATGGACCGGATGATAGACCGCCTGCTCGGACTCGCCCGCCGGGGCGAAACCGTCGGCGAGTCCGAGTCCGTCGAACTGTCGTCCGTGGCCGCCGACGCGTGGTCGCAGGTCGTCGCGCCCGAGGCGACGCTCACCATCGAGTCGGACGCGACGGTCCGGGCCGACCCCGAGCGCCTCCTGGAGGTGTTCGAGAACCTCTTTCAGAACGCGGTCGAACACGGCGGCGACGACGTGTCGGTCCGAGTTCGGACCGACGACGACTCCATCTACGTCGAGGACGACGGCCCGGGCATCCCCGAGGAGAAGCGCGCGGCCATCTTCGAACGGGGGTACAGCGCGGCCGAGAGCGGCGTCGGCCTCGGCCTGACCATCGTCAAGCGCGTGGTCGAGGCCCACGGCTGGGAGGTGGCGGTGCCCGAGGCCGACGGGGTCGGCGCCCGCTTCGAGATTTCGAACGTCGAGTTCGAGTGAACGAGTCGAACACGCCCAAATTTGAACCGTTACAAACGGTTTAAACGGAGCGAAAACTGTTCTGAACGGAGTCCGCAACGCTTTGGGACTGCGTAATCCCGAGATACTGTTAGCTGGGTTACTCTAAAATGGTGTATTATGGGCTTTGAGGCCTCCTACCGTCGAAATCCGGCAGTTCGGGTCCTCGAAACGATGTGCAATTCTCGAGACGGCGTTACGGCTTTATTACTTTCAGGTGGATAGACTATCTCAGGCCAATGAGCACGACTGAAACTCCCCAGACCCCGGCGACGACCGAACTCGCCGGACAGGACGACGACGAACGCGACGCGGAAGCCGAACCGCTGGAGAAGGACGACATCTTCCACCTCCTCCAGAACCAGCGCCGGCGCGACTCGCTGCGCTACCTCAAGACCGCGGACGACCCCGTACGCATGCGCGACCTGGCCGAGCAGGTCGCGGCGTGGGAACACGACACCACCCTCCAGGCGCTCACCTCCGACCAGCGCCAGCGCGTCTACATCGCCCTTTACCAGTCTCACCTCCCCAAACTGGACGAGGAGGGCATCATCGAGTACAACCAGAGTCGCGGCATCGTCGAGCGCACCGCGCGCGCGAGTCAACTCGACCCGTACCTCGAAACCGACGACGGCGACGAGGACGACCGGACCGAGTCCCGCGACGTCTTCGACAAGCGCGGGGGTTACTACGGCGGCGTCCTCGGACTCACCACGCTGCTGCTGGGCGGCACCGCGCTCAACCTCTCGCTCGCGTCGCTGCTGACCGTCGTCGCGGTCGGCGTCGTCGCCCTGACCGCGTTCACCCTGCTGGCGATGGACCTCGGCTCCGACGAGTAATCCCGCGAACTCCCGCAAACTCCCCCGAATCGGCGGAAACGAACGACCGGCGCCGTCGTCTGGTCTGTCCCGAACACCTACGTGACCGACGCGAACGACGGCTAGTCGGAAACCGAGTCTCTCAGACGATGAGACTATCGAGCAGTTATGCACGAATTGCAAGTAGAGTTTAGTGCGATAGAAAACTCATTTGTCTTCTGCCGGAATACCTTCGACATTCCACGTCTCTCCGTCGCGGAGTCCTCGGCGATGGCGAAGAGTTGAGTATGGGGTTCGAGAGCGACCGCGTTGTCTTGACCGCGAGGTCCTAACGGTCTTGACTTTAATCGCTTGAGCGTGTTGTCACCCCTGCGCTAGCATTACCACCAGAGCCGCTCTTAGTGGAGTTCACTGTCGCAACGACTGTCCCGTTGTGCTTGATTTCTATTGCTGATATTTCGGAGTCTGTATCTGGAATTTTGATCACTGCCGTGTAGGCAACCTCGGTTCGACAGCTTTCGTTGATTGCGGCCGTATTTGAGATTTCGAGACTCAAATTCCCGCCACTTCTGGTGAGCGTTCTTGTCAGCGAGACGTTTCGAGATTCCGTGATGAAACTTTCACTGATTGTTATTTTCCTCCCTTCCGCAGTCCTCTCGTTGGTGATATTCGCCGGGTTATTCTCCATCTCGGGGTTGTAACAGCCGACCACAGTACTGTCGAACGAAGCCAGCGTCACGTTCGCTTCATTGGTTTGGTCAGGGTTAGATTGCATTACTCCTGAGAGACATCCACTAGTCAGGAGTATCCCGACAAATGCCAATGACAACCCAATTCGTCTCATATTCATGCTGTATCTAATCACGGTATTGAAAAACAAAAAGGGAATGGCTCAGCAGTTGTAACCGAAGTGAGCGGCCTGCCACAGATAGTGGTTTTTGAGGTTGATATCCTCAAAGTGCCCCGTCGATTTGACACGACAGACCGAATGAACACCGTCGGTACAGGTACTCGACGTGTCATCCATCTGTGCGCGACTACCAGGCTTCATCGAGATCGTATTTTGGCGTCGATTTGCATTGCCAAAGATGCAGTTCATGTCCCAGTGGACAGAGGGGTCTGCTGAGTTGTAGTAGGGTTCGATACATCCTGCGTTCTCGAAACTCCATGACAGGCCTCCTCCCGAGGGGTAACCAACCGAGACACCGACATCTGAGCTATCGGTCGGCGATGAAGGGTCCCACGTTTCAACTTTTGGATTCGAGTAGTCGCGGTTCCAGAATGTGTCCGCTTCCAACCACTCATTGTGCCACTGACTGTCGAAAATCTTCGTTCCCGGAGTCATTGCGGCATGGGTCTGGACGGAATGAATCATGCGGCCGCTAGGCTCCTCAGCCGAATTGAGACGCCACCAGACGTAACTCACGAATGCCTCGCCGTACGGGTCCTTTCGATATGTGTAGGAATTCGAGAGAACTCGATTCCAATCACTGCTGACCGACGCTTGAGTGGTGAAATCGCCGCCAGCACTTTGCGTGCTAAGGTTGTCGTCAGAACCAGTCGTTTTCAACTGGGATTCTAGCTCCGACATCTGTTCTCGTCCCCGTTCGAGAGACACCGATGAGTTGTCCCCTGCTAAATCGACGTGTTCGACAGGATGACCGTTTGGACCGATTGTGACGATGTAGTCTATGATCCGTGCATCATCAGGAACACTGAACTCAGACACGGGGGTCCGTCCGTCTGAGGTCGTTTTGTTCCTAGCCTGCCCCGAAACACGTTGCTTGAGTGACTGAATCTCATCCATTGAGACTGGGTTCTTGTATGTCCCAGTAAGCCGCTTCACTGGAACACTTGGGTTCGCAGTGGCCTGTCCTAAAAGAGTGGGCGCACCGCCAAGAGTAAGCCCTGCCGCTCCAAGGGCTTTGAGTGTTTTTCGACGACTTATTCCCGACTCTGCATTATTTGTGGAGGTATTATCTTCCATTTATTTTCAACCGTATTACAACCTCAACACCGCTACAACTTATATTTTTCTAACAATAATAAAAATTGAAATATACTGGGTCTGGGAGATCCTATTAGAAGCGTATTGAGTAGAATCCACCCAAGACATACTCGCTGATGAACGCGAAGTCAGCCGCTCGTACTGGCTGTCGCAGGCTACTCGGTCGCAGGTCACTCTCTTTGATTGGGAAGTAGACAAGCTAAACGAGGAATGGCATGCAAACGCGCTGGTCCTTGTTTCACGACAATCTCTACGACCTCAAGAGATGGACCAAGCGCAAGAAGATGAGTAGGCACGTTTTCTTACTCAGTTGTATTTAACTGTTATCCGCGAACGTTTATATACGAACACTGGGATAAACAACCATGAACCTACGCAGTGCCGTCGAAACCTCCCACCGACGCGGATTCGCTCGCATCAATAGCGAGCGACGGCACTAACTCGGTATCTCTCCTCCCCGAACTCTACCGCGCGTCAGCTCGCACGACTCTCGATACTGAAGGCGACGTGGGTGTCGGCGAGGTCGTCGCGGCTCTTCCAGTTCCTACTGGTCTCGAAGACCGCTATCCGCAGTGGCATTCGTCCTACGATTTCGAGTCCATCCTTCGAGCGGTCATGCTGAAGCACGTCCTCGGACTCGACTCGGTTTCGACGCTCCGCCGACGGCTACGCTCCGACCCCTATCTACTGGGTCGGCTTGGATTCAATAGCGTCCCCAACCAGTCTACTCTGTGGCGCGCTCAGAATCGTCGATTCTCCAGCGAGCTACGAGAGTCGCTTCGGGACGCGTCCCGCGAAATTTCTGACGTTGCTCGAACGCACGGCCTCGATGCGCCCGGTCCGGTCGGACACGACGACCGCGACGACGGCGACTGCCGCGACGGGCGGCTCGCAGAACAGTCTCCCGTCACGGGAGAGGCCGAGAAGGTTGCTACTGAAGCGAAGCGTCTTGTGTATCCGAACCTCTCGCTGGACCGCGCGCCGAACCACTGCATCCCCGAATCTGCGTTCTGGAGCCTGCAAACCTTCTGCGGGCTTCGAGAGAACTTGCACGTCAACGAGGGCGCACGCGCGTTCGCAGTAGAGACGACGAGAGACGTGACGCCGGGCGGCCACAACCACCGCGAACAGCTACGCTCGTTCGATACCGAGCGAGTTCGTGAGATGTTCCAGTCGGCAGTGGCGGAGTTGGTCGCAGAAGCGAAGACCAGCAGGGAACTCGACAGAAAGGTTTCTGTGGGCATAGACCTGACGACTAAAGCTTTCCTCGGTCAGACGGACGACCTCGAAGCCGACGTGTTCGGCGCGAAGGACGCTGAAGCCGCCTACCATTACGCAACTGTGCAGGTCATCGACGGCGGGCCGCCGCTCGTCCTCGATGCTCGTCCAGTGAGGAAAGGGGAGTCGCGGGCCGAAATCGTCGCCGACTTGCTCGATAACGCACTCCGACACGTCGGTATCGAGATGGTGCAGATGGACCGCGAGTTCGATTCTGGCGGCGTCAAGACCGCCTGCGAGACGCGCGGCTTGACGTACCTAAATCCGAAACGAAAGTTCGCGTCGGAGAAGGCGACGTGTCGGCGGCTCTCGCGGAGCGGCAAGACCGTCCACGTCGAAGAGCAACAGACCGTGACCGGAGGACCATCGCGCAAGAAACTCTACGTCCCAAGTCGTCGCGGTGGCCGCCGCGACGACCACGACGGGGACGTGGACGACGACCGCCGCGAGTACCGACAACAGCTCTGGGACGACCTCGCTGACGAACTGGGCCTCGAACTCGCGGAAGATAGCGAGGACCGAATGTTCTCCGGTGTCGGTAGCTGGTTCTCGTCTTCCCCGATTCTGACGAGTCGCCGCAGTACGTCGTCTTCGAGACGAACGCGAGTATCGACTGCTCGGAGAGTGGAAGCGAACTGCTCCACGAAGTCGCGTCCGTCGTCAGACAGTATCGTGACCGCTGGACGGTGGAGAACTCGTTCAAATCCATCAAGCAGTTCACGGTTCCCACGACGAGTCGGTCGCCAACGCTCCGGTTCTTCAACTTCGCATTCGCCTGCTTACTCTTCGACGTGTGGCGAATCGTGGACTTGCTCGTTCGGCAGGTTCTTGGCGTCAAGGACGGGCCGGTCGTGCCGTTCTCTCGCGTTCTCCAGTTCGTGCGCCGCGAGAGCGGCATCGGATAGTCTCTCCTTCAGAGCCGACCGAGACAGCCGTTCGGTAGCCGCATCTCTTTTTCGACCCCGGACTTCCAACGTTCTCGCTCACTTCTGGTGGCTATTCCACGTCCGAAGTGAAATCTAATCCCCGGATTTCTCGGTCGAAACAGTCCGAAACGTCGGTTCATCTCATTCAAAGTTTCATCACCAGAGAGTCTCTTTCTCCGTATAGCGCCACACCATTTATCCGGCGGTCGAACGGCGGTTTCCGCCGTCCGATCCTCACGAGCCGACGCCTCGACCCGAACGTGTCCCCGTCAGAGGTACTCGTCGAAAATCTCCGCGAGTTCGTCCCGCACCAAGTCCCGCATCGCGTCGGCGCGGGCCCGCCGGCGGGTGCGCTCGTCGAGGTAGTTCCGTTCGGAAACCGAGGCGTCCCGGCTCCCCTGCGAAGCGGCGACGGCGGCCGTCCCCGCCCGGATGTTCGGGCGCTGGCGCCGGTAGAGCCGATACCAGGTGCGTCGCCCCATCTTCGGGAGCGGGTGGCCGCCCGCGATTTCGACGTCGGCCCGCGCTCCGAGTCGGCGGAACCACCGTCTGGCCGTCTCCGTCGACATCGGCGCTCCGGCCGACCGGCCGGGCAGGAGGTAGCCCGCCCAGTCATCGGCCGCGGCGAGCGCGTCGAGGCGGTCGCGGACCGCGTCGACGCCGACGAGAATCTCCACGGTGTTGCGGGTCCGGCGGGCGTTCTTGCGCTGACCCGCTTCGAACTCGACGTACGGAACGTCGCCGTCGTCGGGGTCGAGGACGAGTTGGTCGACGTGGAGTTCGCACGCTTCCACGGGGCGAAGTCCCCACCCCGCGAGCGCCAGCAGGAGGAAGCGCTCGTCGTCGTCGCCGGCGGCGAGCAGGGCCGCGAGGTCGTCGCGGCCGAGGGCGGGATGGTCGTATAGGGGTTCTTCGTCCCACCCGAACCGGTTCAGCAGGTTCTCGGCCGGATTGTAGAGGCCCCGACCCATCTCTTCGAGGAACGTGTACCAGTTCTTGACCGCCGAGACGTACTTCTTCTTCGAGGCGAGCGTGCCGAGTTCGTCGTCGAGGACGCGGAACGCGTCCCGAACGCGCGCGATCTCGTCGGGCTTGGCGGTTTCGTCGAGTAACGGCGTGAGGAGGTCGCCCGTCCCGTTGACGTCCCGGTAGGTCGTGACGTAGGTCTTCAGTCTGGACCGGCGGGGACCGACCGTGGTTTCGGCGCGCCCCCGGTCGCGTTCGAGTTCTTCGAGGTAATCCTCGAGTCCGCGGGCGGTCGGTTCGTGGTCGATTCCCCAGGGGTCTTCGCCGTCGTCGGGCCTCGGCGGGAGCCCCACCGTCTCGTAGAACTCGCCGGGCGAGCGGTCGTGGTCGCGCCGCAGGCGCTCGACGAATCCCGAATAATTGCGCTTGAGCCAGGCGTAACTGGGGGTTTTGTGGTCGGGGTCGACGTCGACATCCGGGTCGGCCCGAAGCGCGGGCGCGATCTCCTCGCGGTAGAACGTCTCGAAGTCGTCGAGGCCGTCGAAGCGTGCGTAGTTCGGCATAGTCAGTCGGCGGAGTTGCAGAGGGCTTCCATGTCGGTGACGAGTTCGCGGGTTCGGGAGTGGAGCGCGTCGACGTTCTCATCGAGTTCGTCGTAGCCGTAGTCGGCTTGCTGCCGAAGCTCGGAGAGCTGGCTGAAGAAGCGCCCGTCCCGTCGGGGGGCGTCTCCGGCAGCGATGATCTCGGAGCCGAACAGGGACAGCACGCCGCCGTGGGAGGTGGGATCGAACCCGCGGTCGTAGAGGGCCGCCTGGACGGCGTGGAACGCGGCGTAGTAGAGGCGATTTATCACCGCGGCGTCGGAAATATTGGCCTCTCGCGCTTTCTTCGCGTCGTCGAGCGCCTGCCGCGCTTTCTGGAGTTCCCGCTCGACCGAAGGGGCCGTGTCGTCGTTTTCAGGCATACGACCGTCCCTCGGTGACGACGTTGCGGATGAACGGGTTCCCTTCTCGCCGGTGGCGCTCGAACGTGGATTCGGAGAGGATGTGGAGTTCGACGACGGGGCCGTACTCGATCATCGCGTCGAGGGCGATGTCGCGGAGGGAGTCGGCGGTGGCGTCGCGGTCGGCGTCGTCGTCGAGGACGACGAGAACGTCGACGTCGCTCGCGCGTCCGCGGGCCTCTCCCCGGACGGTGGAGCCGAAGACGTACAGCTCCGCAAGTTCGTCGCCGTGTCGGGACCGCGCGCGCTCGACGAACGCCGCCGCTGCATCGGCGTGGGCGTCCTCCGGGAGGGACTCGTGCGCGGTTTCGTCGCTCATGGGCGGGAGTAGGGGCTTCGGCGTCATTTATATTTCCCCGGCGGAGTGGTGTCGGAGCGACGAGAGCGGGTGAAGAAAGCCGCTCGCCGTGTCCGGTGACGATTTCAAGACCATGGTTCTCGGTGGATAGCGCGATTCGGTCAAATCACTTATCGGTTGTGGTGTGGGGTTGTCTCGTCTGGACAACCATACAACACGGAATCCCCTCGGTTTCTCCGCCGAACACGATAAATCGTATAACGGTATACCAAATCTGACGGCGGTCCGTCGGGCAGCGAACGGCGACGAATCTGCGAAAAACTCGACGAGCGCCGTCAACTACGCCTCTTCCGGCGGTCGCTCGAACGGCTAGTCGTACTCGCAGCCCCACTCGTCCAACAGTTCGGCGACCTCGTCGGGATGGTCCATCGCGACGAGGTACGCGGCCTCGCGCACGTCGGTCAAGTACGTGTCGTAACCCGTCTTCGACTCGACTTCGCGCTGGAACCGCGACTCCCGTTCCTGCACGAAGCCCCGGAGGTAGAACTGCACCATCTCCCGCTCGCTCTTCACGCTGTTGCGCTCGACCGCCCACGGCAGGCCGTCATCGCCACCCTCGGCCGCGCCGCCCCCATCCTCGGCGTCCTCTCCGCCGGACTCGACGGCTACCTGCGCGTCGCCGGACTCCGCCTGCGTCGACGACGAATCTTCTCCTCCTTGGGATTCGTCTTCGGTGTCGCTCGCGTCGTCCTGGCCGTCTGCGACCGGGTCGTCGTCGCCGAACGGGTCGCCGCCGGTCCCTTGCTTCATAGGCCACCACGCTCCTCGAGGTGGGCCGCGAGTTCGTCGAGTTTGTCGAGCGTCTGTCGCTCGTGGTCCCGCTCGCGGTCGCGGTATTCGTCGACGTACCGGAACGCGCTGCATTGCTTGGCCCAGCACCCCTCGAAGAGGCTCGAGCGCTTCCGGAGCGTGATGGGATTCGAGTACGGCATGTCGGTGACCTCGTCGAGGACCGCCCGCTGGTCGTTCGTCCCCTCGAACCGGTTCACCACGGTCGCCAGCACGCCGACGTCGATGTCGAGGTTCGATTCGATGCCGGCGACGACCGACTCCAGTCCGGTGATGGACTCGCCGCCCTTGCCGCTGGGCTCGACGGGGATGACCAGACTCCGGGTCGCGTGGATGGCGTTGTAGAGGTGGGGACCGCTCGTCGCCGGTGGGTCGACGATGAGCACGTCGTAGTTCTCGGGAACGTCGTTGGCGGCGAGGACGTGTCGGAGGCGGCCGTACTTCGAGAACGACTCGCCGGTCTGTTCGGCGATGGACGCGGCCTTCTCCAGGAGGTCGCCGAGTCGTTCGAGCATGTTGTGGCTCGGGACGACGTCGATGCCCTCGGTCGTCCGGACGAGACCGTCGAAGTCGTCCCCGCGGTCGATCATGTGGTGGACGATGGTGTCGGCGTCGCCGTCGCTCCGGTCACCGTCGACGCCGAGGAGGTAGGAGAGACAACCGTCTTGGGGGTCGAGGTCGACGACGAGGACCCGGTGGCCGTGGTCGGCGTGGGCGCGCGCGAGGTTCGCCGAGAGCGTAGTCTTGCCGACCCCGCCCGCCTCGCTGTACGTCGTGTACGTTAGCATAGCAGGCTAATCAGAGAGGATGGCTATAAATCCTCGTCAGACGAACTCGTTACACTCCTTGGTTAGTCAGTTCAGTTAGGTCGCCTAGTTAGGCTAGTCAGTTAGTCTGTTTGGCTATTCTTCTTGGATAGTCTTGGCAGATAGGTTAATCAGCTAGTCTGGTTGGTTGGTCCATGTGAATAGGTTGTTCAGTTAGGAACTCTGGTTAGGTTGTATGATATCTCCGTTTGGTTAATCCGTACAGTTAGGCTGTACGGTTAGGTCGTGTGTGGGATCTACGGGGTTAGTCTAGAACGTTCGGCTGCGTGGCAAAACTCCGCAAATAGGCTGTCTCACCCGACTTCCAAGGAGAGCCGTCTGGCTGAGCGCACGTAGATGTCCATCGTTGGTTCTACGAAACGTGGCTGCGTCGTGCGGTTAGGCCGAACTGTTAGGCCGAACGGACGGCTACGTCAACAGGGCGGACGCCGCGTCGCTCACTCTGTCGTATCGACAAATACCGACCGACGATGTACGCAACGGCTTCTGCTTCGACCTCCCGTTTTGCCCGTTCGGGTTCATCCTCAACATCAAAGTATATCACCAGTAGGAGCGTTGGAAGCGACGTATCACTGAACCGACGTCTCTCCGACCGCCCGTTTCAGTGCAGTCGCGTCCTCGACTGCTACTTCACTCTGGCGAGACGCTTCTCTCGCCGTTCTCCGAAATTTTAATCGTGAGCACGGGTGTTGACGAGAGGGTCACGACCTTTTGTGAGACACTCCCGAGCATATTACGCATTGTATCATTTCCATGTGACACATCACTATGAGATCTGCGCTGCATTCGTCGGCCACGGCGAGGATTTCATCCGCGGGACTCCCCTATCGGATCTCGGTCACGAGCGATCCGAACAACTCGATGCCCCACAACATCGACTTACACGCGGTGCGCGGGCCCGGAGACGGCGCAGAGGCCTCGCTCGTCGCGCCCGGTGAGTCGAAGACCTTCGCGTTCACGGCGACCTACCCGGGCCTGTTCGCCTACCACTGTGCCATCCCGAATATGGACTACCACATTAGCTCGGGATGTTCGGCGCGATTCTGATCGAGCCCGAGGCGGGGCTCCCGGCAGTCGATCACGAGTTCTATCTGGGCCAGCACGAACTCTATACCACGAAGGCCGTCGGCGAGAAAGGCCACCACGAATTCGACCTCGATGCGTGTACTCGCGAAGACCCAACCTACGTCCTCGTCAACGGCGAGAAGTACGCCATTGGACCTGACGGCTACGATGAGATGCAAATGAAGACCGGGGAAACCGCCCGCGTCTTCTTCGTGGTCGGCGGGCCGAATAAATCCAGTTCGCTTCACTCGATCGGATCGGTCTTCGACGAGGTCTGGGAGCAGGGCGCTATCCTCGGCGAACCGACCCGGTACGTTCAGACGACGTCGGTTCTCCCAGGATTGACCGTGATGGCGACGATCTCGGCACCGGTGCCCGGTCCGATCAAACTGGTTGACCACTCCCTCAGCCGCGTGACCCGAAAAGGAATGTTGGCGGCGATCAGCGTCGACGGTGCCGCGAACAAGCAAATCTTCGACGCCGGGGAAGCGGCGACTGCGAGGAAGCCAGCAGACCGTGACGGCTTTGACGGCTGGTTCGACGACGTCGACAACTACGACGGCGTGGTCGACCGGACGGGCAAATCGACGGTCCGCATTCAGGTTGGTTCGCAGGGCAACGGCGGTGCGTTCGGCTTCAGCCCCGCGGCCGTCAAGGTATCGCCTGGAACCGAGGTCGTCTGGGAGTGGGTCGACGGGATGCACAACGACGAAGCCGAGGACGGTTCGTTCAAGAGCGAATTGGTCGGCGAGACGGGACACACCTTTGCCCACACGTTCGCCATGACGGGGACGACCAAGTACTTCTGTCTGCTCCACAAGGCGATGGGGATGAAGGGGGTCATCGTCGTCGAGTGAGCGATGTGCCTCGCGAACTCTTTGTCACGCAGTTTTCTCCACTGCCGATGTATGTGCTCCGGACTTTCTAGAGCACATCTCTTAATTCTGTGGGCATAATCCACTTGTTTATCCCTGGCGAATCCGTTTGTGCAATGAGTGACGACGAAACCGTGTTCGATCGGCTCGGCGGCCAGGATGCGGTCAAAAATGTCGTCAACGATTTCTACGACCGCGTACTGACCGACGAACGGGTCGTCCACCACTTCGAGGACAGCGATACGACCGAACTACGCGCCCATCAGGTACAGTTCATCTCGGCGGTGACCGGCGGCCCGGTCCAGTACACCGGTGACGACATGGAGGAGGCCCACGAAGGGATGGGTATTACGGACGGAGAGTTTGATGTAATCGCAAAGCATCTGGATACCGCCCTCGACGAGAACGAGATCGCTGACGAGGACCGCGAGCAGGTACTCAACGAGGTCAAGGCACTACAACCCGAGATCGTCGAAGCGTAGCAGACGGTGCTTGGGTTACTGGGGGACTACGTCGCTAGACTCCTCGAATGCTCTCCGGCGATGACATTCATGTGGGCTTGAGTCGACACGTGAATGCGTAGTGATTCCAATGAGTAACACACGTACTCACGAGAACGAGTTTCGTTCGACAATCGCCGGTGTCACCGTCGAGGGACGCGCTCACTCGCTGAGCGCGTGGTTCGTCCTCGCGTTGCGCCTCGTCATTGGCTTCGCGTTCCTGTATTCGGGGGTCGAAAAAATCCTGGCCGGCTTTGATGCGGGGGGCTATCTCAGGAACGTCGCCGCGACCAATGGGAATCCATTTGAAGGACTGTTCCTCTGGATGGGTCAGACGTCGTGGTTCGTCGACTTCGTGAATATTGCCGTTCCGTGGGGCGAGGCAGCGATCGGCCTCAGTCTCATGGTCGGCCTGCTCACTCGCCTGGCGGCGTTCTTCGGCGCACTCATGATGTTGCTGTTCTACTTCGGCAATTGGGATATCACCCATGGCTTCATCAATGCGGACTTCATGTACATGCTGGTGTTCCTCTCTGTCGCTGCCTTCGGCGCAGGTCGGATTCTCGGTTTCGACGCGATCGTTGAACAGTACGAGATTGATGGACAGCCTCTTATCGAGAGGTATCCCGTACTCGAATACGTCTTGGGGTGAATCGCGTCCATCTCGTGGTTCAATTCGTAACTGTGCTCGTTGAACCCTTCAGGACACGAAAGCACTGGCCATCGTTATCTATGACAGACAACACGGCAGTGACGCAGATATGGAGGTGAGATGGCGACTCCCTTACTCGGTTCTCACGCCGTAAGAACCAGCTTCCATGTATATGGGTTCAGCAGTCCATTATCTACGTGTAGGAGAGATTAACGATGGCAACCGACATCCAAACTAGCGTGAACGAGTTCGAGAGCAAGATTGGCGGCGTGACCGTCCACGGGCGGGCCCACAGCCTGAGCGCGTGGTTCGTGCTTGCACTCCGACTCATGATGGGCTACGCATTCGCCTACTCGGGCTGGGCCAAGCTCACTGAGGGTGGCTTCAGCGCACAGGGCTATCTGGTGGGTGCCGCCGCGACCAACGGCAACCCCTTGGCGGGTATGTTCCTCTGGATGGGCCAGACGCCCTGGTTCGCCGAGTTCGTGAACGTCGCGGTGCCGGTCGGCGAACTCGCGATCGGGCTTGGGCTACTCGTCGGCCTCATGACTCGCCTCGCAGCGTTCTTCGGCGCACTCATGATGCTCCTGTTCTACTTCGGGAACTGGAGCGTCGAACACGGCCTGATCAACGGCGACTTCGCGTACATGCTCGTGTTCCTGGCCGTCGCGGCGTTCGGTGCAGGCCGGATCCTCGGCCTCGACGCGCTCGTCGAGCGCTACGAAGTCGGTGGCCAGACGCT
This sequence comes from Halorussus vallis, assembly GCF_024138165.1. Lineage (NCBI taxonomy): Archaea > Methanobacteriati > Methanobacteriota > Halobacteria > Halobacteriales > Haladaptataceae > Halorussus > Halorussus vallis. Next base: position 180,619 of record NZ_CP100002.1, read on the forward strand.
CATCGAGAAGTATCCCGCTCTCGAGTACATCCTCGGCTGAACGACCCATTTTGGGACGGGCTCTCCGTCGTTCTCGAAGAGCAACTGTCCAGCGGCCTGTTCACCAGTGAGTGTTCGCTAATTCTCCGTCACATCCGTGAACAGACCCGACTGATTGTGATTCCTCGATTCTTTACATACCCGTCATGTAGGGTTAGCGCAATTCATCAGTCATCGGTTGGGTTGGTATTTCTGTAGTTGGGGCTGGAGGTTCATGAGTGCCAAAGTCGGGATGCGTCTCTTCCATCCACAGATACACGACTGTACCGGAGAGAAACATCAAAATCGCAATCATGTAGAAGGCGGCCACTGCGTTCACGAACTCCATTGAGGACCCAATTAGAATTGCGCCAACACCATAGCCTGCGTCGCGCCACATCCGATACACGCCCATTCCTGCCGACCGCCACGTCGGATGGGCCGCGTCACTGGGAACCGTCATCAAGTTCGGATAGAGCAACGCCATTCCCAGTCCAGAGATTGCCGCGAGGAGTGTCCAGAGGAGGTAACTATCGACGAGTACCATCCCGAGAACACCACCCCCGGCTACGAACATTCCTGTGACGATGGGTGGACGACGACCGATTCGGTCCGCGAGTCCACCAGTGGCAATCTGGAGGAAGTACATCGCGCTGTGGACACCGACGACGACCCCGACTGCTGCAATCCCGAGTCCCTGACTCGTGAGATACAACGGGACTGCGAGCCAGTATAGCGTATCGACGAACTTCTCGACGTGGCCCGCTTGTGCCGCGGCGAACAGCGTCTTATCGCCGTAGGTCGCCCGCTTCAGCACCTCGCTGAACGGGAGGTTCGCATCGTGGTGGTCATCGTCGGCCTCCACCGCTGCGTACTGGACCGTCTCCTCGATCAGGAAGATCGAGACGAGGAACGCCAAGACGACGACGGCGGCGAGGAAGTAGAACGGCTCGGGTCGGAGACTCGTCCGGGTGGCGACGACGCCCGTGATCCAGGCACCGACGGCGACGCCAGTGTAGCCGAACGCCTCGTCGATACCGACGGCGACCCCTCGCTGTTCGGGGCCTGCGAGATCGATCTTGGCGTTGATCGCCATACTCCAGGTCAGCGCCTGGTTGATACCCAGCAGGATATTTCCGACCGTGATCCAGCCCCAACTCGGCGCAAAGATGAGGACGATTGGGAGTGGGAGGGCGGTCGCCCATCCGAGGATAAGCACCGGCTTGCGACCGTATTCGCCGCCCCACTTGCCGGCGTAGAGGTTGAGAAGCGCCTTGACGAAGCCGAACGAGACGACGAACGAACCGACGACGAGTAGCGATTCGACGCCGAATACGTCACGACCCAGGACGGGGACGACGGCCCGCTCGGACCCGATGGTCAGGCCTGTAGCGAACACAAGCAGGATGTGTAGCGAGAACTGCCCGAGGTGTTCGCGAATCCCTTGCTCGAGTGTGGGTGACTCACGCATGATTCGTTCTTGAAAGAGCAGTGATGGGGATGACCGCTTTAGTTAGCGGCGCAGTTGTTGGGGCCGAGTTCGAGCGCTTCGGCGTCACCGCCGGGCTGTTCTTTCCCCCAGTTGATTTGCTTGATCTCGTTGTAGTTGGCAGGTTCGTCCGAGAGGCTCTCGACGATGGTCTCGGTGAACGCCTTTTGGTCGCCGTCTTCGACGTAGCCGACGAGTTCGTTGTCGGTTTCTTCCTGAAGCGCGCCGAGTTCGGTCGCGAGTGGCCGAACCTCCTCGTCGCTGAAGTGCCCTGGGAGGACGACCGTGTTGTCGCTCAGTTCATTCACGCGGTCGAGGCTATCGAACAGCTGACCCGCGGCCTCTCGGACAGCGTCTTCGGAACTATCTTCGAGGTCGGGCCGACCGACGCTGCGGAGGAACAGCGTGTCCCCCGAGAGGAGTGCATCGCCGAATCGGAACGAAACGCTGCCGGGCGTGTGGCCGGGGGTGTAGAGCACGTCGAGGTCTCGGTTGCCGACGGTCAGTGTCTCACCTTCTTCGATCTCGGTGACCTCGTCGAGTTCGCCAGTGTCTTCCTCGTGGAGGAAGTACGGCACATCGAGTTCACCGGCGAGGCGCCGCGCTCCCGAGACGTGGTCGGCATGGGCGTGGGTGTCCGCGACCCCGACGATTTCCAGGTCGCGCTCGTCAGCCGCACCCAGATACTGGTCGATGTACTGGCTCGGGTCGACGACTAGGGCCTCGTCGCCGTCGTGGATGAGATACGAGATACACCCCGTCCCCGGCCGAACGATCTGGACGACGCCGTCCGCGTCTTCGATGTCGTACTGACGGTGAACGCGGCCCCAGCCGTTCATGCCGCCATCGATGGACTTCGCGTCGAAACCGTGATCGCGGAGGAACTCCGCGGCGCGGGCCGACGTGACGCCGCCAACGCAGACGACCGCGATTTCCTCGTTCTCCGGGAGCGCATCGAGGTGCTGCTCTAATTCGGAGTAGTCGTACTCGAGGAGTTCGTCGTAGACGGGAACGTTCGTACTTCCGTCGATCTGCCACTCCTCGTAGTCGTCTTCGTTTCTGACGTCGAGGACGAACAAGTCTTCAGCGTCGTCGTCTCGCACACGTCGGGCGACGTCAGTTGCGTCGATCATAGTATTGCTCATTACACCCAATTCTATACAATGCACTCTATTAAATCCGTCGGCTACCCTGATGGGCTCTCAGGGAGAATCAAGACCCGGGCGGCAATCGACTACATTGCTTGGTCATCGACCGATGTCGGTCCGCGATTGCTCGCGTAGTTCCCTCAGGGCACTGTAGACGACTGCGCCAGATACCACGATGGCCGCGCCGAAGATGAGCGCTATGCTCACTGTCTGCAACATCTCGATACCGTACCCCGTACTGAGCTTCTTCGCTGCGACTGCGCCACTCCCGGCTAGCAACATCGCGGCGAAGTAGCCCTTTATATCGTCCTCGTCGACGAGTTTCGTCGCGCTCGCACCGATACGGGCTCCGAGAGCACTCCCAGCGAGTAGCGAAATGACGACTGGTAATGCAATCGAGCCTGCTCGCGCATACGTGAAGGCACCGAACGCTCCGGAGATAGTGATCTGGAGAACGTCGGTCCCGACAGCGACTGTCGCGGGCACGCCGAACCCGTACATCATTGCAGGCATCAAGAGGAACCCTCCGCCGACGCCGAGGAACCCCGAAAGGACGCCGATAGCTAGCCCGACGGCGAAGACGATGACAGCAGCGACGCGGACACCGCCCGTGAATTCGACCATCGGCCAAATCTCGATAGACTGTATCGTCCCAGACAGGTCGAAGCTAGCGGACTCGTCAACTTCGGAGCGAGCGTCCCGCAGGGTCATCAGACCGACGGTAGCGAGTAGTCCCACGTAAGCTACGCTGATGACCAGATCTGAGATTCCCGCTTCTTCGAGGAAGAACACGACGTGCTTCCCGCCCTCGATGCCGAGCGTCATCGCGACCGTCATGATGAGGGCGAGCGTGTAGTCGACCTGTCCGTGGTCGCGGTGGCGCAGTGCGCCGATAACGCTCGTCCCGAAGACGAACGCAAGCCCACTGCCCACAGCGACTTTCGGTTCGTAGCCCATTACGAGGAGGGCCGGCGTGACGAGAAACGAACCACCCATCCCGAAGAATCCGAAGAGGATTCCGATGAGGAGTCCGAATCCGACGAACAGCGCGACCGTCACCGCACTCAATCCGAGTATCGCCATGACTACTTGCCCTGAACCGCGGTAGTAATTCGATCGCCAACGGCAGAAGTCAGTCCACCGTAGACGACGTACAGCACCATGGCTTCGGCCAAGACGAAGCCGACCTGGGCAACGGCCCTTGCCGACCCCTGTAGCGTTTCGATTCCGAACATCACTGGATCCCCGCTTCTAATCTTGTACGGATTTCTGATTTCTGCACACGACCCGCTAACCGTCGGGGCGTAATAATGGTTTTGAACGAACTACACAATACTATGTTCGCGTGACCAACGGATGGCAATGCGTAAGTTATGGATAACTACGGTCGTTCGTCGACGGAGAGTTGCTTGCCCCGCCCCGAGAGCGAGTGTACCCATGGTCACCATTGTGATGGAAGCGGACGAAAGCGAACACTACCGCCCGACGCATGATTACGTAGAGATGGAAGTAACGGTTCAGACACTAGAATTTTTGTCCTATCGCTGCGCTGTCGTTACAGAAGATGGCATTTTCACGTATGCCGAAACGAGAGACGTCTCCAAGCGCCAACAGAGATGTGTCGAAAACAGTAGCTAGCTCGAAGTAGCGTCGGTCACGTCACCCGCATCATCTGCGCGAAGTGCGCGCCAGTATCCCTGCGCATACGCACCGAGGAACATCCCGGCGATGGCGAATAGAATCGGGTAGTTCCCAATACCGACGCTGGCGTACGCGGCGCCGGGACAGATCCCCGACAGTCCCCACCCGACGCCGAAGATGGTGCCGCCGATGACGACGTTCCGGTCGAACTCCTTGAGCCGACGCGTATACTCCCGCGCCGTCAACGGCGCGCGCTCAAGGTACCGCGTTGCAACGGCGAACGTAACGCCGGTCACGAGTGCGGCACTGCCCATCACGAAGAGCAGGCCGAAATCCTCGAACTGGAGGAAGTCCAACACGACCTCCGGGCGGGCCATCCCGCTGATGGCGAGTCCGAAGCCGAAGATGAGCCCGCCGACGTAGATGACGGGCAAGAACAACGGACTCCGCTCCTGCCCGCTCACGGTGCCACCCCCAACGCCTGGACCAGCTGAGCAGTTCCGATAGCGACGGTGAGGAACGTCGCGACGTTCACGAGTGACGTAGGTGAGAGCGATCCGGTGCCACAGACGCCGTGGCCCGAGGTACATCCCTTACCCAGGCGGGTACCCACTCCGACGAGGAACCCACCACCGAGCAGCCGCCACCACTGGACGTCGGTCGTCCAGATACCGGGATTCAACACGAGTCCGTAGACGGCTGCGCCGGTGACGATGCCCGCAGTGAACACGAGTCGCCAGTCGCGCGACTGGCGATACGTGAAGCGGTTGAACCGCGGCACGTCCGAGACGTACGACAACGTCGACTCGAGGAACGTGCTGGCCCCGGCGATGATGCCCGTCGCCAGATAGATGACCGCGGCCCCGAGTCCGACGAGGAAACCGCCGAGAAGGTACGGCAGAATCTCCCGCGGGAAGAGCTCATTGGCGGTGAGTAGCGGTACGAGACTGTTCATCTTAGTCCGTTAGCGCCTCCTCGCTGGCCGCGCAGTTGTTGGGGCCAAGTTCCAGTTCGAACGCGCTCTCGTCGTCGGGCGACTCACGTCCCGTGTTGGTAGCGATGATGTCCTCGTAATTGGCCGGACGCGGGGGCATATCAGTGACGATGAATTCGACGAACTCGTCTTCGTCCATCGTCAGTGCGTCCATCGTCTCCTCCAGCGCGCCGAGTTTGGCCGTGTATGTCCCGTCGTCGTTCGGCGTCGCCGAGTCGCTAAAGTGCGCAGGTGCGACGACCGTGTCGTCAGGTAAGGTCAGCATGCGCTGGGTGAGACTTGTGTAGAGGGTCTTTGCCGCGTTCTTCGCAGCTTCGGGGTCTTCGAGGTCCGGCCGAGCCACGCTCTCTGTGAACAGGCCGTCGCCGGTGAACAGCACGTCGCCGACCTTGTAGGAGGTCATCCCGGTCGTGTGGCCGGGCGTGTGAACAACCTCGATATCCACGTTGCCGACGCCGAGAGTGTCACCGTCCGAAACGGTTTCGTAGGGCCGGTCGTACTCGACGCCGCGCTCCACGGCGGGGTCGGGTAGAACCGCCGTCGCGTCGGTCTCGTCGGCCAGGTTACGAATTCCGGAGATGTGGTCTGCGTGGACGTGCGTGTCGAGCACGTACTCGAGTTCGGCATCGAGAGCGTTCACGTCTCGCAGGTAGTCGTCCGTGAACGCTCGCAAGGGGTCGACGACCGCGGCCTCGCCGTCGGAAACGACGAGGTACGCGAGACAGCCGCTGGAGGGCCGGCGGTACTGTGCGATCGTGGCGTCCGCGTCGGTGTCCAGTTCCGTGTACTCGTAGATACGCGCCCAACCCTTCATTCCGCGCTCGAGGTGGTTGACGTCGTACTCCTCGTCTTCGAGGTGGTCGGCGACCATTTCGCTAGAGCCGCCTTTCCCGCAAAGGACGGTGATCTGCTGGTCCTCGGGAAGGTTCGCGAGCAACTCCCCCGGGATGCCATCCAGAAGCTCGAAGTACGGGTAGTTCACGACGTCGACGTTCTCAGCGTCAATGCGCCATTCTTCGAAGTCGTCTTCTGCGCGTACGTCGAGGAGGAAGACGTCCTCACCGCTGTCGATGTGCTCTTTCAACTCGTCGGGCGTGATCGATTCGACTGTTCTCCCGGAAGGGCTCGATTCGGTCATCGTCACTCGTGTCTCTCTTCGGCGCCCAAATAAGACTTTGCATAGTAATCCAAAGACAGTACAATATTGATTCGGCGTTCGGGGGCCGTAACGCCGTTTTCGTGCCGGTACGCTATAATCGCATTTTGATTGTGCGCGAACTCCGAACCACTACCGACACGCTTTTACTACCCGGAGCAATATTGGGCAGTGAAGTCAATACCATGACTGAATACGAGATTACCGAGACGCTCGACGTGAAAGGACAGAACTGCCCGATGCCCGTCGTGAAGACGAAGCAGTCCATCGACGAACTCGACGAGGGAGACGTCCTCGAGGTCCTCGCAACCGACCCAGGAAGCACGAGTGATCTCGGCGGATGGGCAGAAACGACCAACGGTGTCGAACTGATCGAACAGGAGGAGGGAGACAACCTCTACAAGCACTACGTCCGGAAGACGGAGTAAACATGAGTACGGATACTCCCTCCACGTCAGCCGACGCCGCGACCGAGACGGACGTAGCCGCGCTCGAATCCCGCATCGAGGAACTGGAGTCAGAACTCGCCGACCTCGAAAGCAAGACCGACGAGGGTGCTGAGAAGATGTCGATCATTGCAACGAAGGGGACGTTGGACATGGCGTACCCGCCGCTCATCCTCGCGAGCACGGCGGCCGCGTTCGGGTGGGAGGTGACGGTCTTCCACACCTTCTGGGGACTGGATATCCTCCACGAGGAGCGCTCGAAGAATCTCAAGCTGAGTTCGGTCGGTAATCCTAACATGCCACTTCTCAATGCGATTGCGGCGCTTCCCGGAATGGATCGCGTGACGACCAGGATGATGGAGCGACAGATCGAGGACAACGACACCGCGACTATCGAGGAACTCGTCGAAACGTCGTTGGACATGGGTGTGGAGTTTCAGGCGTGTCAGATGACGATCGACCTGATGGACTACGACGAAGACGACTTCTACGACGGGGTCACCACCGGGGTCGGGGCCGCGACGGCGCTTCAGGAGATGGCCGACGCTGACATCCAACTTCTGATTTAACTTGGGATCTCGAGTCCCTGACCGTCTATTGCTCCTGTGTCTCCGGCCGTTCGTTATGATTTGCAATCGTAGGATGATTATGCAAGACTCCTCAAAGTGAACACCGATGACCGAGAGTTCGAATAAAGAGATAGACCCGTCCGATCCGGAGTACCGAGAGGTGGGTCAAGGGCTCCTTGACGAGGAGATGGGGCCGAGCAGCTCGATGGCCCACCTGTACCGTGGCGAGATCCACCGAATGAAACTCTGGCGTGAGCGTCTCGACCGCACTACCAACTGGGCGGTCATCATGCTCGCGGCAATCTTGACATGGGCGTTCTCCAGCGAGACGAATCCTCATTATGTACTGCTCGCTGGCGGAGTAGTACTCAGTACCTTCTTGGGTATCGAGGCTCGTCGATACCGAGGGTACGACATCTGGCGGTCTCGCGTCCGCATATTGCAGAAGAATGTCTTCGCGTACGGGCTCGACCCCTCACAGGGGTTAGAGGACGTAGACTGGCGGACTCACCTAAGCGGCAGTTACCGGCAACCACGGCTCAAAATCACTCGGATGGAGGCCATCGCCCACCGTCTGCGCCGGGTGTATCTCCCCCTACTTACCGTTCTGCTCGGAGCGTGGGTCGTTCGAACCACCGCGTTTGCAGACGTTCCTTGGCCGGCTAGCGCAGCCATCGGCCGAATTCCGGGCGTCATCATAATTACCATTGTACTGCTTAGCTACGGTGTTCTCCTCCTCATCGCACTTTGGCCACGGACGTGGCACGCTGAGACGGAACTCTTGACCGAGGATCTGCGAGAGAATTAGCTTACGTCCGGACTGCCGTCCGATTATTCGCCGGTTCTGGCGAGTACTCGTTCGAAGTTCTATGGATGTCGGTCGTGACCATCAGCACGATACTGTGTTCATCATTGACATCCTCCCCGCGCTGAAGTTCGAGAATTCCTTCGAGGGGCGTCGGGCCGTCCAACGCTACCCCGAAGGCAACTTCCTCACCCCGCGTGGTGAGTACCGGGTTCGTGCGCTACACGTCGGCCCTCAAAACGAGGGTATGGCGTGTTCGGCGTCCGAGAGAGACACGGTATCCGCTTGTGCCGTACCTGATACCGCCTGAACCGAGGCGTCCGAATACCGGGCAACCGCCCACGGTTGGAACGTGGGCGGACACGGGGTCGTGCCATCGACCGTACTCCACCACGACAGGTGGAGTGCAACCGCGAATGGGGCGTGTTTTGGTATGCTGTCGCCCCCTCGTGTGCGCGGTCGTTGCCGACCGTCTCCAGTGACGGGTAGGGGTAGTGTGAGGACGGCGGATGAACCTCAACCACGTACTCCCCACCGGGTTTGCCGGTGGTGGGCGTGGAACCGTCATATCAGCGGGAAGCGACCCCGTATCTTCCGATTGAGAGTTTCCGCGAGTTGTCTTACCGCACGGTACGACGCCGGACTACGTGATAATGTCGGTTGGGGAGGGTTTATCGGCTTCATCCCCGCCCTGAAGGGCGAGGCTTTCGCCTCGAATTTTCCGTAACGCAGGACCAATTATCGGGTTCTATCGAAACCTTTCGAATCTGACAGTAGATGGCGTGAGCAATTCGTGGTGCAAATCTATCGAACGATGAGAAGGCATTTATCCATAGTATCAATAGATTTGCGCATGAAACGGCGTGCCCTCCTCTCCACCGCTCTTGGGAGCAGTCTTATCATATCTGGTTGTCTCGGCGTCGGCGGGGAACAGGGTGGAGAAGGAACGACCGTCGAAATCATCCCAACTAACAATACTAATCAACAAATTACCCTCGATGTAGCCGTCTACGCGACGGATAGCTCCCTGCTACTTGACCACTCGTACTCGTTGCCGCCGGAACACGCTGACGAATCACAAGGTGTCGAAAATCGCGTTGACCACCTTGTCGTCTCACTGAATGGCGGAGACCAGATAAGACACGAGTACGACCCCGATGTGGACATCTGTTCACACGATGGCGAAGACGTTCAAATCATAGTCAAACCAGAAGGTATTACGTTCGCTTACTCGTGTTAAACCCACGCTCTGTATTGCGCACAGCCGACTCAATTCTATCAGTATCTAAGGGTGTCAACAAGACCGAACCGGCTATCTACTAGAATCAACTGCCCTCTTATACTTCAAGCGAATCTTATCGCCATCACGCCACTGCCAGTAGTAGCAATTATCGTTACTCTCTTTCACCGTAATCGTCACCTTTGAGGGGACATCACCCGGAAGACTCTTCGGTTTCTCTTTAACTTCCTCCTGCTCCTCGCGTTCTGCGAGTCGTGCTTCTCGAGCGTAATGTTTGGTGCCTTCCTCGGCGAATCGAGCGATTTGCCGAAGCGCCTCCGGAGATTGTTCATCGAACTTCGAAGTGAGGTCAGCTGAGTGTTTCCGTGGTGGATCAGGTGGGGAACTGGACACGGGTCGTAACCTCGTTAACCAACATTGTCGGCCGATATCCCAGATTTGTTGGTTACTACCTTTCCTACTGAATTGAGAGTTCGTCGATAACTGCGACCGTAGCTTCGAGTTTCTATCGTCGGTCATCGCGTTCTTCTACCTCTTGTTCCAGCACGCTACACTCGATACAGGCTGAATTTTCGATATCATTCGATGAGGGCCACGATACTCTAACCTCGTGTCTATCAGAACTCGCCGAACTGTGCACCACAGTGAGGCCTGTTCCAGTCGAGTCGGCTCCTAGGAGCGGAACCATTAAGCGCCACGGTGACACATTATGACTGAGTTAGTGACGCCTATAGACCGTAGTCTCGAAGATATTGATAGATATGCTCAAAGCTACAAGGTTGAGTAAACGCAGTCGCTATCAATCAACGATAATCTCCAAAGCCGAAAAACGCACCGTCTCATGTCGGGAGCGGAAAACCATTACAATACCACCATTTCCAGAGGAACTTATATTACGTCACCCTCAGAAGGTGTTCATAGAGAGGGAATGACTGGCGAGTCGAATACCCCTGTTCGGACGACTGCTCGGTCGTTCGATATCATCGAAACCCTTCGTGAACTCGACGGAGCCCGCCTCACGGAGATCTCCGCCTACCTCGATTTACCGGATAGCACGGTCTACAACCATCTTCGAACGCTCGTCCAGCGAGGATACGTCATCAAAGACAACAACACGTATCATGTCAGCCTCCAATTCCTCGAAATCGGCGAGTACGCCCGTTCCAGGCGAAAGATTTACGAAGTAGCAGAACCAGAAATCGACAAGTTAGCCGACGAAACCGACGAGTCCGCGAGCCTCCTCGTTGAGGAAGACGGCCGAGGCGTTTATATCTACGATGCGCAAGCGGACACCTCCATTCCGGTTGATACCCATCCGGGAAAACACGTCGCACTCCACGCCACCGCCCTCGGCAAGGCCATCCTTGCCTACCTGCCCGAAAGCCGTGTCGAGGAGATACTCGAACGCCGGGGTCTCCCCGCCCGCACGGCGAAGACGATAACCGACCGCGAGGAACTCGCCACGGAACTCGAAACGATTCGAAAATCTGGATACGCCGTCGATAGCGAAGAGCGCGTGCGCGGCGTCCGCTGCGTCGCGGTCGCCATCAAGAGTGAGAACGGGCAGGTCATCGGCGCGGTCAGCGTCTCCGGTCCGTCCAGTCGAATCGACGCCGACCCGAACGAGAGGTTTCTGGACGAACTCATGCGGGCAAAGAACATCATCGAACTGAAACTCGCCCATTCATGAACCGTGTCGTCAAGACAGAACGACGCTCGTGAACGGAGCGATGGGTTTCCGCGGTGCCGACACGACGGCCGGCCGTCGCGTCGGCACCGTCGAAGCACGACCTAGTTTCGGTGGTGTCGTACGGTTCGGTGTAGTTGTCGCTCGGCCTAGCGCGGCCCGTTGTCCGATTCAGTGTAGCCGGTCGTGCATCGACCCGATGAGGGTGTTGCTAGGGTCCTGAGAGAGTTCCCAGCACATCGCACCGCCGAACCCGTTGTTCTTCACGAAGTCAACCTTGTTTGCGATGGAATCGACGTTGTCGTAGGAGATGAACGTGTCCTCTGCCGCAGAGTAGAGCCACGGTACCTTCGCATCGGGATGCCAGTGATACTCGTAGTCCGCTTGCGGTTCGATGTTCTGTACGATATCATAGTACGTTTTTGACGTGGACGAACTGAACGAGTTGAACAATCCGTCGTTGGTGGCTGCGACACCGGAGTACGAGCGACCGTAGAACGGCATGCCCATGAGGAGCTTGCCCTTCGCTATGGGCTTGCTGGCCCAGTACTGCATGTGGTTGGTGGTGTTCCAGCTCTGTTGTCCGTCCGGGTCCGCCGGCGGCGAGTCGTACGGTGCATTGAAGTTCGTGTCGTTGCTCCAGTCGCCGTGGTAGTCGTAGGTCATGACGTTGACGTGGTCGAGATAGTTGCTGATCGTCCCGACCTCGTATGCGTCGTCGACGATGTTCGGGTTAGGAGAGCCAGCCATCGTCAGATGCGCCCACGAACCGACTCGCGAATCGAGCTCGTTGCGGACCGCTTCCAGCAGGAGCGTAAAGTTGTGCGGGTCCTCCGCCCGAATCGTGCCGTCCGGGTACTCCCAATCGAGATCAAGCCCGTCGAAGTTGTACTGAAGCATCACGTCGACAGCGGTCTTCGCGAACCGCTGTCGTCGTTCGGCCGTGGACGCGGCGTCCGAGAACGTGCCGGAGTACCAGCCGGAACTGATCGAGAGCAGGAAGACGGTGTTCGTATCGTCGTAGTTCGCCAACTCGCTAAGTCGGTCCTTCTTCGATTGACTTCCGACCACGACCGTCCCGTCGGACTGAGGCTCGATGAAGGCAAAGTTCAGGTGCGTGAGTTTGTCGTACGGGACGTCCGCGGGCGTGTACCCGCTCGCCCAACCGGGGTAATAGCCAACGACGCGATTGCCGTAGTCGCCGTGCGCCTCGACACTGCCGGTTGCCAGCATTCCGGTCACCGCCAGCGCACTCGTCCCTCGAAGGAACTTCCGTCTTGACGTGTCCGGGATCGTGTTCTGTTCGATGCTATCTGACGTTGAATCTCTGTCGTCCGACATCGCAAATAATTACCCACTAGGTGAACTTAAATTTATCACGGGCGAAATCTTGTAATATACTCGTCATATTATGCTTGACAATTGCGAGGAACCTGCCGCGACGAACGTTCAGGGGTGTGGGAGGTGTCGGTCGATGGTCCCGAGCAGGACGTTGTCGGGGTCCTGAGAGAGTTCCCAGCACATCATCCCGCCGAAGTCATTGTCGACCGTGTACTTCGTCTTCTCCTTGATGGAGTGGCGGTCGTCGAAGGAGACGAACACGTCGTCGGCTTCGGAGTACAGCCACGGCACTCGCGCTTCGGGATGCCAGTGGTACTGGTAGTCGGTGCCGTGCCGGACGTTCCCCATGATGTCGCCGAACGTTCGGGCCGACCCACCTTCAAACGGTTGGAACAACCCGTGGTCATTGGGGTGACTGCTCTGCACGTTCTCGAAGGTACGGCCGTAGAAGGGGAGTCCGAAGTTGAGCTTCTCCTTAGCTATCGGTTTGCTGGCCCAGTAGCGCATCGCGTGGTCGGCGGTGAACTCCGGGTTCGCGTTCGGCGCGTCCGGGACGGGATAGAGCGGTGCATTGAAATGGGTCCGCTCGTCCCACGTCCCGTGGAAGTCGTAGTTCATCACGTTGAGGAAGTCCACGTCACCGCTGAACGCACCGACTTCCTGGGTGTCGATGACCGACGGGTTGGCCGACGCCGCCATACTCAGTTCGTACTGCTGGCCGTCCGCTCGCTCCGCCGCGTCGAGCTGTCGGCGGATCTCTCGGAGGAGGAGCGTCAGGTTGTGCGGGTCACTCTCGCGAATCGTGCCGTCCGGGTACTCCCAATCGATGTCGATGCCGTCGAAGTTGTACTTTCGAACAAGTTCGATGGCGGTCCGGGCAAACCGTTTGCGTCGATCGGCCGTGAGAGCAGCGTCGGAGAAGCGACCCGAGTACCACCCGGCCTGGATGGAGAACACGAACGACGTCTCCGGCTGCTCGTAGGTGACTGTCCGGAACTGTTCGAGGAGTCCGGGGTCGGCGTCGCCGGTGACCGCGAGCTTCACCTCCCCGTTCGACTTCGGTTCGAGGAAGGCGTAGTTGAGGTGCGTTAGTTTGTCGTACGGGACGTCTCGAGGCGTGTACTCGCCTGCCCACGAGGGGTAGTAGCCGACGACCTTCTTCTCCGAGGAGTCGTAGTCCGTCGTCTTTCCGTTACGTGCTCCAGCGACGCCGCCAACGAACGGTACCGCTGCCAGGGCGCCTGCGCGCTTCATAAATTCGCGTCTCTCTCCGCTTACTTTTCGGTGTGACATTCGATTGTAAGAGGGTGTCGGAGATAATAAATCTTGGTACGATATATCATCACGTAATGGGAGCCTCGTCGATCGCCAACTGCCGGGCCTCGTTCGTACCACGAAGACGATTTCCCGCTCCGCGTCCCCAACTCGTTCGGACAGTGGTTCGGTTCCGGCGGAATCCCAATAGATATACGGCCGACACGAGCAGTGTCCTCCATGCTCCCAACAGGGCGCTCGTCGTCCGTCGCGTGGGCGACGAAGACTCGACGTGAAATCCGAAAGACGGGAACGGCCGACGGGTCGGTCGTCGTCGTTCCGGTCGGAAGCATCGAACAACACGGCCACCACCTCCCTGTCGCCACCGACACGCTACTGGTCGACGCGGTCGCACACCACGGTGCCGAGCGTGCCACGGACGACGTCCCAATCCTCGTGACGCCGCCCGTCTGGTCAGGTTTCTCACCGCATCACGCATCGTTGGGCGGGACGTTGACGCTCGAACTCGAAGACCTCCTTGCCGTGCTGGAGGACATCGCCGACAGCGCGCTCGACAACGGCTTCGACGGTGTCTGCTTCATCAACGGCCATGGCGGCAACGCCGCGATCATCGACAACGTCGTCAGCACGGTCGGCAAGACGCATCCCGAGACGGAAGTGACCGGCCTGACGTACTTCGAGCTCGCCGAATCCTTCGCCGACGAAATCCGCGAGAGCGACGTCGGCGGTATGGCCCACGGCGGTGAGTTCGAAACCTCGCTCATGCTACACCTCCACGCGGACCTCGTAACGATGGACGAGGCGGACGCCGAGTACCTCGACGAGCCCTACGACCGTGGGACGAAAGACCTGCTCGTCGGCGGTGCACTCTCGACGTACAGGCCCTTTGAGGAGTACTCTACGTCGGGTGCCATCGGCGATCCGTCCCTGGCGAGCGCGGTGAAAGGGGCGGAGCTGTTCGACCGACTCGGCGACGAGCTGGCAGACGTGCTACGGGCGGTTTCCGAACAGTCGCAGTAGGGTGACACGTCGCCCCAATTCAACGTGAGTCGTCGTCGGACGTCGACACCGGGAGCCGACCGGTCGGTTCCCATCTCCCGACGAGCACATCGGCGGCAGTAGCGAGTGACGGAGGTGTGCCGTCGTACGTCGTCAGGTACGTCCCGACGGCTGGAAATGCGGCGATGTCGTAGGGACTGGCGGTCGCGACGACGACCACGTTCGCGTCCGTTTCGAGGCGGTCACGGACCACGGCGGCCTGCTCGGGATTTGCGGCCACGTCGGACGTGCGTACGACTATCAAATCCTCGGACGTTGCGGCCAGATCGTCACAAGGCGACTCGCCGGCGTCGAGAACCGACGCGTCTACCGCTACGCCGGACGCTGCGAGCGCCTTTGCGAACGCACCGCCATCGTCGCGCGTCTCCTCGGCGAGCGAGCCACAGCTCCCCTCGAACTCGAGGACCTGAACGGAGTCCTGGGAGAGCGGTACGTTGTCGGCATCGTCGCGAACGAGCGTGACGCTGCGTTCGGCGACGGTCCGTGCAACGGCGCGACAGTCGGTCGCTGCGGCGACCCACTCGGCGTCGTCGCCGACCGCTCCAGCGCCGTACGACCGTTTCGCCCGAAGCACCCGCCGCACCGACTCGTCGATACGCGACTCCGAGAGACGCCTCGACTCGACGGCCGCCACGACGGCGTCGATGGCCGCGCGCTGTTTCGCCGGCGTGTGCGAGACACAGATTTGGTCACAGCCCGCTTCGACCGCCTGAACGCAGCCCTCGACCGTTCCTACGCCGTCGGCGATGGCGTCCATTTCCATGCAGTCGGTGAAGACGAGTCCGTCGAACCCGAGCTGCTTGCGGAGCAGTCCGGTGACGACGCGCGGCGAGAGCGTCGCCGGTCGTTCGGGGTCAGCCACGATGGTCGGAAACACGACGTGCGTCGTCATGACGGCATCGATTCCGGCGTCGATAGCGCGGCGGAAGGGGCGAAGTTCGACGCGGTCGAGGCGGTCGCGGTCGTGGTCGATGACCGGCAGGTCGCGGTGAGAGTCAACTGTGGTGTCGCCGTGGCCCGGAAAGTGTTTCCCACAGGCCACGACGCTTGCGCCCTGTAGCCCGTCGGCGTACGCGGTGCCAAGTTCCGCGACGGTTTCGGGGCGCTCGCCGAACGACCGGACGCCGATGACGGGATTGTCGGAGTTGTTGTTCACGTCGAGGACGGGTGCGAGGTTCACGTCGATGCCCAGCGAACGCAGTTCGTGGCCGACGGCTTCGCCGGCGTGGCGGGCGAGTGCGGGGTCAGCGGTCGCGCCGAACGCCATCGCACTCGGCTGTTCTGTTCCCCACGCGAGTCGGGCGACCCGACCGCCCTCCTGGTCGATGCTCACGAGCAGCGGCGGCGCGTCGTCCGGGACGAACCCCTGCAGCGTCCGCGAGAGGTCGCGAAGCTGGTCGGGCGAGTCGACGTTCCGGCTGAAGTAGATGATGCCGCCAAGACGCCGCTCGGCGATGAGGCCCTCGATTTCGGCGGTCGGAGTAGTGCCGTCGAAACCCGCGACGAACAACTGTCCAACCTTCTCGTCGAGCGCCATCGACGAGACGGTCGATTCGTTGTCGATAGGGGGGTTGCTGGCGACCATTCGTAATCAGTAACGGAGATACGCTCCCCGAACGTCGGCGAACTCTGCGAGGTCGTCTTCCCACTTACCCGTGATTTCCGCTGCAACCTCCCGGGGTTCGCTCGTGGCGTCGGCAGCGTCGATAGTTTCACGGAGGTAGCTGCCGCCCGCGAGTTTGTCGACGAAGAAGCCGTCGTCGTACTCGACCCACTCGCACTGGTCGTACGTCGTGAACGCCGAGGCGAGCACCGTCAGCCCGACCAGCACAGGGTCGACGACATCGCGGTCGAGGACGTGGACCTGCACGCCCGTCACGTTCTCGCGCTCGTGCTTCGAGAAGGTCGGGGAGAAGTATGCCGGCCGGAACTCAACGCCGTCGAGGTCCTGAGCCGACAGCTCCGCCGCCCACTCGTCGGCGTCGATCCACGGCGCACCGACGAGTTCGAACGGTTTCGTCGTCCCGCGGCCTTCCGAGAGGTTCGTCCCCTCGAAAAAGCCCATACCGGGATAGAGCGTCGCGGTCCCCAGCGTCGGCATGTTCGGCGAGGGGTACACCCACGGGAGCCCGGTGTCGGAGAACCAGTCCGAGCGTGACCACTCGCGCATCTCGACGACCTCCAGCGTCGCGCCGATGTCGAACTCCTCGTTGAAGTACGTCGCCAACTCGCCGACGGTCAGTCCGTGCACGATGGGAAGTTTGTACGCGCCGACGAACGAGGTGGCGGATTCATCGATGCGGTTACCGGTGACAGGTAGCGGCGCAATTGGGTTCGGTCGGTCGAGGACAACCATACGTTTTCCGGCCTCGGCGACGCCTTCGAGCGCGTACGCGAGCGTGTAGATGAGCGTGTAGAAGCGACAGCCGACATCTTGCATGTCGTAGATGATGGTGTCAAGCTCCGACACCATCTCGGGTCGGAGTTGGCGCTGTTCGCCGTAGAGACTCTTGACCGGTAGCCCGGTTCGTTCGTCGGTGCTGTCGCCTACTTTCACGCCTGCCTGTACATCGCCTCTGATGCCGTGTTCGGGACCAAATAGTTTCCGGAGGTCGAACGAATCGCGGTCGTCGAGCAAATCGATAGTCGTTTTGAGACCGCTATCGGTTCCCGACGGATTCGTGATGAGCCCGAGCCGATCGTCTTCAACAGCGTCGGCTCGCTCGTCGAGTAACCGTTCTACGCCTAATCGAACCATGTCTCAGGCAATGCGCCGTTAGGTTAAAAATCATTGTGTCAGCTCCGGTTTCGCCTCGTCAGTCTGCTCTCGATTCACTCGGATCGTCCTGACACCGTTATCCACCTTCCGACGCATCGCTCTCTGCGAGGGGTCGGTGATGGGACGACTGTTCGTCGGCGTCACCGGTCGCGGTCGCGCCGACCGCGTCGAACCAGTCGAAGTGGGCGTCGCTCATGAGCGCATGGTTGTAGATGTGGACCTCGTCGACGAGATCAGATACGGCATCGACGACTGCCCGCCACTCCGATTCGGTTCCGGCCAGGTCGGGGTCCAACGTGACCCCGGCGTCGACCGGAACGTCCGTCGTCTCTCGATATCGTCGAACGCGACGACGAGCGAGTTCCTCGTCGTCCGTATAACAGAGCGAGATAATGCGGTCAAGGTGAGGTCGAACTCGGTCGAGGACGACCCCCGCAGGCCACCCGTCGTTCGGGTCACGGCCGAGCCCGTCCGACGCGGAGTAGGTGAGTGCGACGTCACCGCTGGCGACCGCCACGGTTTCGAGGAAGCTCTCGATGACCGATGCCCGGAAGTCGAAGAGATCTTCCAGCGCGGGATACTCGGCAGCAAGCCGTTCGAGCGACTCCACCTGCGGTGTTGGGTCGCTCAGCACGTCCCGGACGAGCGTCCGGACGACTGAACGCACGTGGTCGAAGTCTACCACGTGGTCCGCTGCCCGTTCCCGGCATGCCGAACAGAAGCACTGTGAGACGAGTATCTCTTCGGCGGTGTTGCTGACGACCTGATTCTTCGCGTGGCCAAATGTCGCGCCGTGGCTGTGGAAGGCATTTGGGAACCCGAGCGATTCGAGGTTGATGGCTTCGACGTCGTAGTTGGCGAGCGAACGCACGACTCCCTCGAAGTAGCTGCGGACCGCCTCGTTGGACGGACAGAACGCGTGTTCGTGTACGTCACCGAATGCGCTCTGGACCTGGAACTCGGGGTTGTCCGCGCCGAGTTTCGAGTTGTGAAAGCACACGAGCCAGGCGTTCACGTCGATACCGCCCTCGCGGAGCAATTCGACGACGTCACCGAACGGGTCGGCGCGTCCGTCGATATCGTTCACCGGCGGGTTGATCGGCGTGGCGGCGAACGCGTCTCGGTCGGGGGCGAAGTAGCAACCACCTTCGTACGATTCGAACAGATGCGGCTCCGACCGCGGGTCGAGCGTTCGAATCGAGTGGTAGTGCGCGGCGACCGTGACGCTGTTCACGCCGAGTTCGGAGAGTTCACGCCGCGTCTCGACGGGGTCCCGGGAAAGCAGTTGCCAGGGATAGCTCCAGACTGCGACCATATCAGCCAAGGAACGGGGCTCGTAATAAATATTGTGCGGTCGGAGCAAGCGTCCGGGGTGGTGCGTCGAAGGTTCGAGAGATTCGTCGACCGATTTGTCGCGCTCAATCGAACGTCCCGGCGGCGACCATCGCGTGAAATCGCTCGCGGAACCGGACGAGCCCCGTCTCCTTTCCGTCGTAGACTTGATTCGTGAGCAACACCGCGACTCGGTTTCGGTCGTGGTCGAGCCAGAGCGATGTGCCGGTGTAGCCGGTATGGCCGAGTCCGCGACGCGACCAGTTCGGCGCGGGATACGTCCCATCGGCGAGCCGCCAGCCAAGGCTGTGGCGGTCGCCGTGGTTCGGGAGCCAGTCGTCCTGCAATCGCTCGACGGTCGCGGCCGATAGCGGCGTCCCGTCGGCGGCGAGATACCCCCGCGCAAACGCAGCGAGGTCGTCGACGGTCGTGAATAGTCCGGCGTTACCGCTGCGTCCGTCCGTCGCCCATCCCAGCGGGTCGTGGACTTCACCTCGGAGTATACGGTCGCGGTACTCATGGTCGTAGGTCGCGGCAACTTTTCCTTCCTGCTCGTCGGCTATTGGTCCGAGTCGCGAGTCGTCCATCCCAAGAGGACCGAAGATGTGGGTCTGGGCGAGTTCCGGCAGCGAGCGACCGGTCGCGCCCCGGAGCGCCTCGGCCAGGTAGACGAAGTTGAGGCAACTGTATTCGTATCGGCTTCCGGGCTCAGCTTCGAGCAACGGGCGGTCGCGGAGCCCAGCGAGTACGTCGGACGTGGAACGCCACGATTCGGCGAACGCGTACGGTTGTAGGCCGGAGCTGTGCGTGAGGAGCTGTTCCAATCTAATTTCGCCGCGCCGGTAACCGGCTAACTTGGGAACGTGGCGACTTAGTTCGTCTGAGAGCACGATATCGCCCGACTCGACGAGCGCGAGCGCAATCGTCGCCGTCACGACGGATTTGGTGAGCGATGCGGCGTCGAACACCGTTGAGCGGGTCGTCGGCTCATCACGCTCTGGGTCCCGTTCGCCGACGATGCTCACCCGGTCGATACCGTCGGTCCTGCCGACGGCCGCGACGGCACCGGGAAAGACGCCGTCGTCGAGGCCGCGAGTCAGCAATGTATCGAGCGGGTCGTCGGTCGAGCATGTCATCGCGCTGGGATAGAGCACGCTCCGTGTTAACTATTGCAGTTTGAAAAACAGCGGCTGGGACGATGCATCGCTCGCGTCGTCGATCAGTACGAGTTGACGAGGTCGATGTAGTAGTCCCAGTCCCAGTTGGACCCGGGGTCGGTGTGGGTGCTCTCGGGAACCTGGGAGTGGGCGATGATGCCGCCGTTCGCCGGGTTCGCGGCGTCGTAGGGGACGCTGGACGGGTGCTGTTTCGGGACGCCGTACTGGTCGCAGAGCCAACTGGCGAGTTTGGCCGACGCCCGGTACTGGGCGTCCTCGTATGTGCCGCTGACGTAGCCGCCGTGCTCGATGCCGACGGAGTACGTGTTATAGTTCGACCCGCCCGCGTGCCACGCGATGTTGATGTCGCTGACCGACTGGTACTTGTAGCCGTCCTGGGCGACGGTGTAGTGGGCGCTCACGTCGGCGTCGGGGTCCTGGAACCAGTTGACCGCGCTCTGGGCCGACCCCTGGACGGTGTGGATGACGATCCAGTCGATGTAGCCCGCGCCCCGGTCGGCGGACGTGTAGTTGCTCGAATGGGCTGCCTCCCAGTCGACCGAGGGTTTCGCCGCCGCAGTACTGCTCGCCAGTACAGTACCACCGAGGCTGACGACACCTGCCGCAGCCGCACGTTTCAGTACGTCTCGTCGAGTCGAGGTTGGTTCTTCATCTTTTTGCATCGCATCTAACCCATTGATTTTTCCCAACTTTAATTTAACGGCTATCAACCATAGGTTTAATGTGGATATTCACCGCTATCGACTCATCTCACTTCCGACGACGATCTCGCCGACACCGTCGAAACCCTATTGTCGCGTCGCGTACAACGACGCGGTAGATGACCTACGACGCGCTTCTGTTCGACGTTGACGGCGTCCTGCTCGACCGTCACGCCGACCATCCGGGCGTCTACCGATGGGCCGTGGCGGCGACCTTCGACGAGTTCGGCGTCGCGCCAGCAGACGCCGAACTCGACGTATTCATCTCCGGCGCCACGGTCGAAGGAATGCGACGTGTCTGTTCTGACTACGACATTGAGTTCAAGTCGTTCTGGGAGCGACGCGAGGCCAACGCGTCGGACCTCCAGTGCGGGATGATGGACCGCGGCGAGCGCGTCCCCTACGACGACTGCAAGGTTGTCCGCGAACTCGCCGCCGAACACGTCATGGGCGTCGTCAGCAACAATCAGCACGCGACGGTCGAGTACATGCTGCGGCGGTTCGACCTCGCGCACGCGTTCGACGCGGTGTACGGTCGTGCCCCGACGGTCGAGGGATTCCGACTGACCAAACCGAACACGCACTACGTGGAGCGAGCGATGTCCGACCTCGACGTTGCAGATGGCCTCTACGTCGGAGACAGTTCCTGTGACGTGATCGCAGCCCACCGCGCGGGACTTGACTCGGTGTTCGTCCGTCGGTCTCACCGCAAGGACTACTCGCTCTCCGAGGAACCAACCTATGAAATCACGTCACTTGCTGGCCTTTCCGATCTTTCGGGCGTCGCTCTGTCGTCGGCGTAAGGTCGCGTTCTCTTCCACCATTCGGTCCTGCTCAACGAAAGCCTGCGTAGCGTTTCTCCTTCGCTGGCCATCCTTCTGTCCCATCTTTAGCGCCACAGTCGTGCGGACTCGCAGTTCAGTAGAGTGGAAACGAAACGCACAGCCCCAAATCATGGAATGTGAAGTCATACCAACCCGAGCGTGGCTTGTTGCTGTCGTTCGGCGTTTTCACTCAGTCTAAATAGAACGTAATCGGCCGTTAGCGGGCCGTACGCGCCACTTTATTTGAATCTAGTCACACTAGATATCCGTTACAGAGCTAGTGGTGTAATGGTTCCGTGGACGGTTCGTTCACCGAGTTTCGCTGCAGTTCAGCGCAATTTTTACCGCATCAAACAGTAATTCATCGCATTCGACCTATTCGAAAGTGGTTTCGAAGTGGATTCGGCACTCGTCTCGCTACCATACTGTGGGTAGACACCGCATCAAGACTCTACGACGGGTCGCCGATGTCCAAACGACCGAAAGCTAGGAGCGTGAACTTCCATACTGAAGGACTCGCATTCGACGAGGCAAGCGATTTCACAATGCGAAAATCTGCTTTGACCTCTGGGCGGAGAGTGAGCTCCGACTTCGACACCGTGAACGGTGACCGCGAAGTTGCAAATCCGTTTCGAACCTCACAGAGGCGGACAGCGTTTCCCCATCACCACGGAACGGGATGCGCCGGTCGCATTCGGGATGTTGTTCGGAACCCCGTCCAGTGCCGCGGCGGCGAGCAGTGCGAAGGCGACTGCTTCCTTCGCATCGGCACCCACACCGTATTCCTCGACGGTGCGAACCTCGGCGTCAATCGCGGCGTCGAGCATTCCGACGAGCGTCGAGTTGTGTGCACCGCCACCGGAGACGATAACCTCGTCGGGGGTCCGAGGGAGGAATTGGCGGTAGGCGTCCGCGACGGAGTGCGCAGTCAGCGCGGTTGCAGTGGCGACTACGTCCTCGTCCGAGAGGCTTCGAGCGCGACAGGACTTGAGGAACTCGCGGGCGTACGAGCGCCCGAACTGCTTGCGGCCGGTCGTCTTCGGCGGTTCAGCGCGGAAGTAGTCGTCGTCCAGGCACTCTTCTAGGAGCACGTCGTCGACGGTTCCCGCGCGAGCGAGTCGCCCGTCGCGGTCGTAGGTCTGCTCGCCGTCCGTCAGCGACTCGACGACACCGTCGATGACTACGTTACCCGGTCCGGTGTCGAAGGCGAAGACGTCCTCGCGGTCAGGGTCCGGCGGCAGCGCGGTGCAGTTCGCGATGCCGCCGACGTTTTGTGCGACTCGAAAGCGGTCGGAGGCGGCGAGCAGTGCAAGGTCGGCAAACGGCACGAGCGGTGCGCCGTGACCGCCGACCGCGATATCCGCGGTTCGGAAGTCGGACACCGTCGGCACGCCGGTCCGCTCGGTGATGACGCTGCCGTCTCCGATCTGCAGCGTCGAGCGCAACTCGTCGCCGCAGGGGAGCGACTTCGGCTCTGGAACGTGGCGGATCGTCTGGCCATGCGAGCCGATAACGTCTACGTCTTCGAGGCCGATTCCCGCGGCGTCCGCGGCCTCGCCAGCAGCGGCGGCGAACACTGCGCCGAGTGCGACGTTCAACTCGCAGGCGTCGGTGACGGTTCCTGCCTCGCCGCACGTTGCTGCGAGACGCTCGCGGAACGCGGCGTCGTACGGTCGCGTGACAAACGATTCGACGCACACGTCGTAGCCGCGCGGCTCGTTGCCGTCGCGGCGAACCCGGCAGCAGGCAGCGTCCACGCCGTCAAGCGACGTGCCGGACATGAGGCCGACGACGATACGCCCTCGGTGCTGTTCACGGCCCTGGTCGCCGCTAGACCGCTCGCCTCCGTGCGCGCCGCACGTCGAATCACTCACGCCGACACCTCTTTCGTGAGCGTCTCGTACGTCCGCCACGGTTCGAAGCCGAGTTTCCCGTAGTAGTCGAGCAGCCCCGTCCAGTCGATGACCATCCGGTCGTACCCCTTGTCGCGGTAGCGTTCGACGATGCTGGCGATCATCCAGAGTCCCCAGCCCCGGCCCCGATACGATCTGTGGACGCCGAGTGGTCCAAGGCCACAGACCGCTCCGTCGAGGTGGGTCGCCCAGTTGACGTTTGCCCCGCAGTATGCCGAGTCGGGCGTATTCGCCCGAGCGAACCCGACGGTCGTCCCGTTGTGTCGGACCAGCCAGTAGTCGTCGCCGCCGCCGGGTACGCGACAGACGTTCCGCGCTTCGTAGTTCCACCGACCGGGGAACTGGTCGGCGAGGAACGCGTGAAGATCGGCGGCGTTCGCGCCGACACGTTCGACGGTTAGGTCCGGCCACGACTCACGGACTTCGGCGACACGCCCGCCAGGGTCGAACCCCGTGATGTCGCGTTGCAGGTCGTAGACGGTTTCCTGCGTCTCGAATCCCGCATCATCGAGTATCCCGCGGAGGTCATCGAATTCGGCCGGCAGTCCAGGAAGGAACTGTCCTGGGTCGCCGCCGAAGCGGAGTCGGGAGACGCCGCGGTCGGCCATCGCTCGCTCGACCGTTTGGAGCAGTTCGTCGGCGATGACGCCTCGGTCAGGAATCGATGAGGTCACGGCGAACAGGCCGATCCAGCCCTGTTCGGGTCCGGCGTAGTCGGGAATCGACTCGACGAGTCGCTTTCCGAGCGCAACGGCGATGACGTCGCCGTCCGAACACGCACCCCACACGGTCACGTCGAGACCGTCGAAGGGAGCGAAGACATTCTGGGCGACGGCCCACTCGGGAAGCGAGAAGGCCGGATATCTACGGTTCCAGCAGTCGATTCCGTCACGAATCGCGTCACGGTCGGTGAGTCTCTGGACCTCGTACTCCATCAGCTTCGGTCTTTCTCACGGCGGTACTTAAGCGCCCGCGTCGGCCCACTCGTGTGCCAACCCCGGTAGGCCTTCTCTCGCGCCGTTCTACCCTCTCACTCCCGCCCCGTCACTCGTCGCTGTCACTGTCCGTCGGTGGTTCGTTTGCTGACGGATTGTCGGTCGGCGCGTCGTCCGTCACTGGGTCGTCGATGTCGTACATCATCGTCTCCAGTCGCTGGTCGAGACTGGCCGTGAGGCCACCGTCGATGGTGAGTTCGGTCCCTGAGACGAACGACGCTGCGTCCGAACTCAGGAACTCGACGGCGGCTGCGACGTCTTCCGGGTGACCGAACCGACCAACTGGATATTGGTCGAGCCACTCGTCGCGGACCGGTCCCTCGGTGGTCAGTTTCTCACTCGATGCGTCGGTGACGATAGTTCCTGGACAGACGGCGTTCGAGCGAACGCCGTGTCGCCCGTACTGCGTCGCGATGAGGCGGGAGAGTGCGAGGACACCGTTTTTCGATGCGGAGTAGGCGGCGAGACCGATGCCAAGTTTGGCGTTGACCGACGAGACGTGGACCATCGAACCACCGCCGGATTCGACCATCGCCGGAAGCGTTTCTCGCGCACAGAGGAACTGCCCCTTGAGGTTCACGTCGACGATTCGGTCCCACGTTTCCTCCGCGACTTGGTGGGGATTCCCGTCGTTGAACGACCCGCCGGCGTTGTTCACGAGCACGTCTACGCTTCCGTGGGTGTCCATCGCCGCCTCGACCATCGTCGAGACGTCGTGCGCGTCGCTTACATCCGTGCGGACAAACTCGGCGGTGCCGCCGTCGTTCTCGATGGCGGTGACCGTCTCCGCGCCGCCATCGGTGTCTATATCAGCTACTACCACAGTGGCGTTCACAGCGGCGAGGCGTTCGGCGACGGCGCGACCGATGCCACTGCTCGCACCGGTGACGATGGCAACGTCGTCGCTTCGGTCGCAGTCACTGGTGTCCATGTTACTGCCATTTTCGCTCGTGTACAAACTGTTTTGCGGTCGCATTCACCCGATTCGAGCCTCAAGTCTTTATAGCAATAGCATAAATATAAGATACCAAGCAAAAACTTATTAGGGTCTTTTATGATATTCTCTTACCAGTATGGTAGACGGTAACCATCGTTCTGGTCACGACACAGACAGCGACAGGATAACGCGGCGACAGTGGCTCGCACTCGGCGGGAGCACGGCGCTGGCTGGATTGGCCGGTTGCAGCGGCGACAACCCGAATGAGGCGGACGTCACGATGGCTTCGGATTCGACGGACACGAAAAGTGGCGGCGACACCGGGGAAGGCGGCGGTACGCCCGTCACGACGACGCTCAACATGCGCGCACCGGTTAGTTGGCAGCCGAGCCAGTCGAACGTCAATCCATTCACTGACACGAAGAACACCGAATACTGGATGGATTACATGTGGTCGGAGTCGCCAGTGTACCCGAACGCCCTCGGCGAACCGATGTACTGGCTCGCCGACAAGATAGAGCTCAAAAGCGGCGGCTGTGAGGTACACATCAAGCTCAACGAAGACTACACGTGGTGGGACGGCACTCCGGTGACCGCGAAGGACGTCCGCACGACCGAGCGCATCAGGGACTACAAAACCTATATGGGTCCTGAGCAGACCGAAGACAGCTGGGAGGTCGTCGACAAGTACACGGTCAAGAACGTGCTGGCGGGGCCGGCAAACCCGTCGCTGAAGAAGTCGACGTACTACTCGGTCGTCGCCAAACACGACTACTTCAAATCGTGGCTGGAGAAGTATCAGGATGCGGGCGGCGAAAGTGCGGTTAAGCAGGTGACCAAGGAACTCCAGGATCACCAGATAACGTTGAACGACCTCACGGAGAAGGGGCTCGGCTGTGGCATGTGGAAGCCGACCCAGCTTTCGCCGACCAAGGCCGTCCACGAGAAGTACCAGGACCACCCGCGCGCAGACTGGACGAACTTAGAGACGTTCACGTGGCACCTCATCTCGGAGAAGCAGAAGGCGATTCAGTCGCTCCAGACCGGGACACTGGACATGGGTGATAAGACCGTCACGCAAGCCCAGTCCAGTAACAAGGTGAGCGTGTTCAACCAGTTCGGTACCTCCAGCATCGTGAAATTGGCGATAAACTGGAACAACGAACATCTCGCCCGCCGACCGGTCCGTCGCGCCATCGCATACCTCATCGACCACGACGAACTGGTCAAGGTCATTAAGACGACGCAAGGCCTGAAGTACAAGCCTCGTAGCACCGTCAATGGCCTGTCCTCGAAACAGGCCGACAAGTGGGGCGGAAAGAGCTTCCAGAACAAACTCATCACCTACGGTCGGAAGTCGAAGCCCGAGAAAGCAAAACAGGTCCTCGAAGAGGCGGGCTACTCAAAGAAAGGCGGCGTCTGGGTCGGTCCGAACGGGAGCAAGGTAAATAACCTCACCTACTTGACGCCACCGTGGAACATCTACGAAACTATTGGGAACTACCTCAGTCCGAAACTCGACAAATTTGGGTTCAAGAACAAACTCATCATCCCATCGTCGAGCGGCTTCTGGAAGCGCTGGACGGACACGTACGACTTCGACATGGTCAACTGGTTCTCGAACACGTCCCATCCGGGGAACGCCTACGCGACCAACACGGTGGGTGGCTTGGGCAAGTTCGACGAAGTCGCTACCGTCAAAAACCCGAAAGGTAGTTGCAAAGTCAACCGCTCGGTGCCCGAACTCAGCCAACAACGGAGCAAGAAGCTCAACCAGCCCCTCCGGCCGAAGTTCCCGACGAAGGTCGGCACGGAGGGAACCGGCGGCAAGCAACAGACGCTGTACCCGATCAAGTGGAACAACATCATCACTCAGACGCAGTCCACGGACGAGGTCAAGCGATTCACCAAGAAATTCATGTGGTATATGAACTGGCAGGTGCCTCACATCGGCTTCTACGACGAGACGAGAGCGTACTGGGGCAACACCGACGAGTTCGACTTCCCCACCGGGAAGGTCGACGATCACCCGCAAGCCGAGGCGACAAAACAGGAACACTTCACGAACGCGATGGAGTTCCTGATGAAGGGCCATATCAACGCGAAGACGAAGTAGAGCCTCCGTGGCGAATCGACCCTCGATGACCCGCGTCCTGCACCCCGAAGCGGACCTCTATTAACCCGTTTGCTATTCGAGCAACTGTCGCGACCGATCGCTCTCGATGCTACGTCGGACTATCTTTCTCTCTACATTCTGTTGCATTTTAGCAGAATCGCCGCCGTCGCGCTGCCGAGGACGGCGATGCCGACGAGGTTCAACACGCCGACGACGTGCGTGGCAGTCCCCGGTTCCGTGCCGAGGAAGAGGACGAGCGAGAGTGCCCCCGCGAGGACCTCGAACGCGAATAGCAGGGCAAACTTATCGGCGTTCGAGCAGACGTAGTCGAAGAACGTCGGTTCGTGGGACATTTTCGCCTGAAAGAGATTCACGCCGGGAATTAAGTATTTCGTCCTACTCTCCGTCGTCGATCGGAACGACCACGTGCGGAACGCCACAGGCCGGACACTCGTACTGTTTGCGCTCGAACGTCCGGCCACACCTGATACACTGATAGGTTTCGGTCACAGTCTCGTCTCCACCGCCGACGAGTTCGAGAAGTCGCACTACGAGTGACATATGCCAACCTACGTCGCGTTCGTTATGAGTATTCCTGCTTTCGCCGTGGCAAGACCCACCATAGTTTTATTGAGGTGGGTGGAAGACAACACAGTAGCACGATGTACTACGCGAAGCGCATCGGTCAATCAGTGCTGGTATTTTTTACCGCACTGACAGTAACGTTCGCTCTCTACCGGATGTTACCGTTTGGTCCGGTCGAGATGGTCAAAGTTCAACTGATGAAACAGCTGCTTGAACAGGGACAGAGTCCGTCTGCCCAGCAGATGCGGACGATAAACGCCATGGTAAAGACGTACACCGGCATCGATCCGTCAGTACCGTGGTACGTCTCTTACTACGAATATCTTCGGAATATCGTCCTCTATCAGGACTTCGGACGGTCGATATTCAAAAATAAACCCGTCTTCGACATCCTCTACCGAGCGATGCCGTGGTCGGTGTTCATCAGCATATACGGGCTCGCACTTGGAACGACCGTTAGCCTGCTGTTTGGTGCTGTCATGGCGTACAACGAAGGAAGCAAGTTCGACACCGTGATGACGTTCATCTCTATCGGCAACAGCACCGTTCCTTACTACGTCGTTGCCATCCTCACGCTCATCATCTTCTCGTACAATCTCGGCTGGTTCCCGAGCGGCGGACGGATGAACCCGTCGACGACGCCCGGCCTCAACCTACCGTTCATCGTCGGCATCGTCAAGCACGCGGCGCTGCCCGTCTTCTCCGCATTCGTCGCCAGCTTCGGCGGTGCACTGGCATTCCGCGGCAACTGTATTCGGGAGATGGGCGAGGGATACATCCGCGTTGCGCGGCTTCGTGGTATCAGTCAGGGTCGAATCGCAATCCGCTACGTCGGTCGGAACGCCCTGCTGCCCGTCTACACCAGCATCATGATGGGCATCGCGAGCGTCTTCGGAAGCAGCATCATCCTCGAAACGATATTCAACTACCCGGCGATGGGGCTGGTGACGTTCAACGCGCTCATGAACCGCGACTATCCGCTTATCATGGGGTCGTTCATTTTCTTCACGATAGTCACGCTCCTCGGCATTCTCATCGCCGACCTCACATACGGTGTCATTGACCCCCGCGTCAAAGGAGGGAACGAACGTGAAACCTACTGACACCGCAGACGAATCGACTGCCGACAGGAACGACCCAGTGGACGGTAGGAACACCCCGACTGGCGACACGGCTGAACCTGCTGACCACAATGTCGACTTGAGCGCTCGGACGGACGGCGGTGCAGGCAAGGTCGACGAGACGATCTTTACGCAGACGTCGAACGTACCCGATCCGACGGTCCGCGAAAAAGTCGAGCGTGGGTTCGAACGCCGCATCTATGCACCGGCGGCGATACTGGTGAACGACTGGCGGGGCTTCGTCGGATCGGTTATACTGCTCGGGTTCGTTCTAATGGGCACGGTCGGCATCTACGTCGTTCCCAGGCCGACCGTGATGGAAGGGCCGATCTTCGTTCCTCCGTTCACGGACTGGGATTTCCCGCTTGGGACCGGCGTCATGGGTGAGTCGTTGTTCAAGCAGGTCGTCCACGCAACTCCTGCGATGTTGCAGATGATCACTGCCGGTGCGTTGCTCTCGGTCGTCCTCGGGACCGTCATCGGAACCGTCGCGGGCTATCGCGGGGGCCGCACCGATTCGGTGTTGATGATGCTGACCGACACCGTCCTCACGATTCCAGGACTGGTGTTGATCATCGTGCTGGCGACCATCTATCAGCCGGAGAATCCATTCGTGGTCGGACTCATCCTCGGAATCGACAACTGGCCGCGACTGGCTCGTACCATCCGCTCGCAGGTGTTGAGCATCCGGGAGGAGGCGTTCACCGAGGCGTCGCGTATCATGGGACTATCTGACGTTCACATCCTTCGTCGGGACGTCGTCTCGAACCTGATGCCGTACATCTCGGTGAACTTCGCCAATAGCGCACGCAGAATCATCTTCGAATCGGTCGCGCTGTACTTCCTCGGCATCCTGCCACAGTCACAGCTGAACTGGGGCGTGATGATGGACGACGCCTACACTAATGCGAACCTGACGAATCTGAACCAGATCCACTGGTTGCTCGTCCCAATGGCGCTCATCATCCTCCTCTCGCTCGGCTTCATCCTACTCGCACAGGGACTTGACCGCGTCTTCAACGTCCGACTGCGCGCCCGCCACGAAAAGTCGGCGAGCGGAGGTGAGACATCGTGAGTACCGGCCACTCCTCAAACGGCGTTGCGACATCATTGCTGCTGGCGATTCGTAAGTCGTTCCTCGCCTTCGTCACGACGATCGGCGTCGTCTGTTGTCTGCTCGCCGCCCTACTGTCGGAGTACGTCTTCGTCGGACTGTTCAACGGCGTCCTCGCCGGAATGTTTGCCGTCTGGGGTGTGAGCGCATTCATCTACGCCGTCCTGGGCCACCTCGGACTGCGACTTATCGGCTACCACTGACAACCAATGATACGACACACTACATCCAAGTACATGTCCGCTCTCGACACCATCACCAGCTTCGACACTCCCTCGACCCGACCGTCTCAGCACGTCGACCACCACCGGCCTGTGAAACCCATTGACCGCCACAAATCCGTTGATTGGACCGACCGCCGCGAGTCCACCGTTTGGACCGAACGACACCGGTCTACTGGCCGATGCCGAGGAGGATGCGACGGATGGTAAGTTCGATGGAGGGTGAACGCCGACCCACGGCGAACGCTACCGACGAGCAAACCGACGCAGACGTCATACTGGAGGTTCGAGACGCGAGCGTCTCGTTCAACACTAACGACGCCGATTCTCGCGTCCTCCGTGACGTGGACCTCGACGTTCGTGCCGGCGAAGCACTCGGCGTCGTCGGCGAGAGCGGGTCGGGTAAATCGATGCTCGCCTCCGCGATGCTGGACGCCGTCGTCTCGCCGGGTCAGGCGAGCGGTGAGGTCATCTACCATCCGCCGGACGGGGAGTCCGTCGATATCCTCTCGCTCTCGCGGGAAGAACTGACGGCGCTCCGCTGGAACGAGATCTCGTTCGTCATCCAGGGTGCCCAGAGCGCGTTCAACCCAACGATGATAATCGGTGACCACTTCGAGGAGACGCTTCGCGCTCACGGCGCGAACGTCGAGGAAGGGATGGAACACGCCCGCGAACTGCTGGCCGACCTCTATCTGCCGGCAGAGCAGGTGTTGGAGTCGCATCCGTACGAGCTGTCCGGCGGCATGAAACAGCGCGCGCTCATCGCGCTCGGACTCGTCCTCGAACCGAACGTCGTCGTGATGGACGAACCGACGGCCGCGCTCGACCTCCTCATGCAGCGGTCCATCGTCAGCATGCTGGAGAACCTCCAAGAGAAGTACAACCTGACGCTGGTGTTCGTCACCCACGACCTCCCGCTGGTCGCGGACCTCGCCGACCGGTTGGCCGTGATGTACGCCTTCGACCTCGTCGAACTCGGCCCGACGGACGAGCTCATCGAACGTGCCGGCCACCCCTACACGCGCGCCCTGCTCAACGCCGTGCCGAACATCTCCGACCGGTCGATGAACCTGGAGGGCATTGAGGGGTCCAGCCCCAACCCCGCCGCAGTCCCCGCCGGCTGTTCGTTCCACGCCCGGTGTCCGCTGGCAGACGAAACGTGCAAAGCGAACGACCCGTCCATGCACGACGTGAGCGCCGACCGCCCGAACGACCACACAGCCGCCTGCTTCTACTGGGAGGCCGCCCGCGAGAAAATTCCGTTGACGCTCGACGACGCGGAGGATCCAATCGACCGTGAGTACGATGGGGGTTCCGGAGGTGTGCCTCGATGAGCCACACGGCCAACGAACCGTTGCTTTCGATTCGGGACGTGAGCGTCCACTTCGAGAAGAAGCGTCTGTTCGGCCTTGCCGGGTCCGAAACCGTCCACGCCGTCGACGATGTGAGCCTCGACATCTACGAGAACGACGTCGTCGCGCTCGTCGGGGAGTCCGGTTGCGGGAAGACGACGCTCGGAAAAACGGCCATCGGCATCCAGCGACCGACCGGGGGCGAGGTGCGTTACCGCGGTCAAGATCTCTGGGAGGCCAAGGATTCGGACGGCCTTCTCGGCCACCGAGGGGACCAAACGTACTCGTGGGCGGAGATTCGACGGTCACTTCAAATGATTCATCAGGACCCCGGCAGTTCGCTGAACTCGAACTACACCATCGAGTCGACACTCTCGGCGCCGCTGGAGAAGTGGCAACCCGATATGAGCGAGGCCGACCGCCGCGTCCGCATCTACGGCCTCCTCGAATACGTCGGCATGACGCCGGCGGAAGAGTACGCCGGTCGGTATCCACACCAACTGTCCGGCGGTGAGCAACAGCGCGTCGCGCTCGTCCGGGCGCTGTTGATGAACCCGGACCTCATCCTCGCCGACGAAGCCATCAGCGCGCTCGACGTGTCGCTCCGCGCGGAGATGATGGACCTGATGCTCGAACTGCAAGAACAGTTCAACACCTCCTACCTGTTCATCTCGCACAACCTCGCCAACGCGAAACACCTCACCCAACGCGCTGGCGGCCGCATCGGCATCATGTACCTCGGCGAACTTGTCGAAATCGGGACGCCGGAACAGATAATCCACGACCCACAACACCCCTACACGAAGGTGTTGCTGTGGGCAACTTCGGACCTCCGGAACCGCTCGGACGGCGTCTCGACGCCGCCGGTGCGGTCGCTCGACATCCCCGAACCGACCGACCCGCCCTCGGGATGTCGGTTCCACACGCGTTGTCTCGAAGCACGGGAGGCCTGCACGCGCGAGTGCCCGTCGCTCGAAGACCACGACGGCGACGGCCGACGGACCGCTTGCTTCCGCGCGGAACCGGACCACGAGTATTGGGAGAGCGAACCGCTCGGCGGTGAGGGGACGCGAGAAGAAGGTGGGTCCGACGACGCGAGCAGACGCGAGACGGCCGGAAGCGACTAAGTTCCCGATTTTAGTCAGTCGACCCGGTACCGTTCGACCTTGTCCTCGTCCACTTCGACGCCGAGGCCCGGCCCGTCCGGCACTGGCAACGCACCGTCTTCGACCTCGAACGGGTCCTCGATGACGTAGTCGTTCCACCCGTAGTAGACGCTGTCAGGCGGCAGATTGATGCCGGGCGTGCTCGCGACCGTGTGGAGCATCGCCGCGGTCTTGACGCCGAGGTCGAACCCGCAGTGGTGGGAGACCGAGACGCCCGCGTTGGCGGCCATCGCGACCTGCTCGCGGACGCGAAGGATGCCACCTGCGGGGACTAGATCGACGACGGCGACGTCGATGGCGTCGGCCTGTAGGAGGTATCTGAGGTTTCGCGGAAAGTACGTGTCCTCGTTGACCGCTATCGGCGTCCGGACGCGGTCCCGGAGCGAGGCGTACGCGCCGTAGGTGTCGATGCGGACCGGTTGTTCGAGATACTGGAGCAGGATGCCAGCCTCTTCGAGTCGGGTGGCGACCCTGACCGCGTCCTCGAACGACCACCCCTGGTTGGGATCAAGTCTGAACTCCAGTTGGCCATCCGCTTCGTCGTGCATTGCGCGGATGCGCGCCACGTCCTCGCGCCAGTCGGGACCGGCCTTCGTCTTCAACGTCGAGAACCCGTGTTCGACGGCCCGTCGGGCGTACGTGCGAGACTCCTCGGGTCCGAGGATGCCGAGACACGTGGCGATCTCTACCCGGTCACGAGTCTTCCCGCCGAGCAATCGGTGGACGGGTTGGCCGACCGACTTGCCGAACGCGTCCCAGAGGGCAGTCTCGACGGCGCCGAGGAACGGTCGCACCTTCACGTACGGGAAGTAGAACGACTCGACGAAGTCGCGTATCTCACCGACCTCCCGGCCGACGAGTTCGGGGGCGACGACGTCGTCCATCACGGCCTTCGTCACGGCGGCTGACTTCATGCCCACGAGCATCTCACCCCACCCGGTCACGCCGTCGTCGGTGTCGACTCTGACGAGCATCCGTGTGACAGAGGTAACTTCATCGTGGTTGCTCACGTACGGTGCGAGACCGAGGTCCGATTCGAGCGGCTTGACGCCCATCTCTACCGGGATGGCGTCGACGTTCGTAATCGACATACCTTCCCCTTGGTGTCCACCTACAAATAATTCCGTACCCGAATCAGTGAACGTCCGCGTGGCGGCGAAGAGACGTTCGGTTCGTAGATTTTATACTGCCGCCGGGTGTCCCGAAAATCATGCCAACCGAGACGCTGCACGTTCTCGTCGTCGGTGCTCATCCCGACGACTGCGACCTCAAAGCAGGCGGAATCGCCTGCAAGTACGCCGACCGGGGCCACAAGGTGCTGTTCGTCTCGACGACGAACGGCGAGGCGGGCCACCACGAACTCGCAGGAAGGCAACTCGTCGAACGTCGCCACGCGGAGGCCGAGGCGTCGGCGGCCGTCGCCGGCGTCGAGTTCGAGATGTTCGACGTTCCCGACGGCCGTCTCCGACCGTCGCTGGAGAACCGCGACCGACTCGTCCGCCGGATTCGGGAGTTCCGACCCGACCTCGTGCTGACCCACCGGCCGAACGACTATCACCCGGACCATCGGTACACGTCCCGACTCGTGCGGGACGCCGCCTACCTCGTCGCGGTACCGAACGTCTGCCCGGCGACGCCCGCGCTCGACCGGAACCCGGTCTTCGCGTATTTGAGCGACACGTTCGAGCGACCGTACCCCTTCTCGCCGGACGTGGTCGTGGACATCGACGACGTTGCGGGACGGAAATTCGAGATGCTGGACTGCCACGAGTCGCAGATGTACGAGTGGCTACCCTCCGTCGAGGGCACGTTGGAGGCGGTTCCCGACGACCCCGACGAGCGATTCGAGTGGCTTCGAGGCGGCGGCCTCCCCCACGTCGAGGTACTCGCAGACGTCTCGGACCGCTACCGAGACGCCCTCGTCGAGCGGTACGGCGCGTCCGGCGAGGACGTTCGCTACGCGGAGGCGTTCGAGGCGAGCGAGTACGGCCGAGCGCTCACCGACGAGGCGGCCGAGCGTCTGTTCCCGTTCTGACAGGGCAGTTCGCCAGTCGAGACGACGGATTGGAGCGAGAACTACTTCCAGAATAGCGGTACGACACACCGGAGATTGCAGCATACCCGTCGGATAGCGGTTCGCCAGCGCCCATAATCCCTATACTTATGCCCCCAGCGTTCGACCCCGCGGACGATGACGAGCATCCTCCTCGCCGGCGAGTCGTGGGTGACGGTACAGTTCGAAATCAAGGGCCGAAACGTCCTGCGGGATAGTCGGTACGGCGAGGCGGCCGACAGATTCGTCTCGACGCTCGAAGAGATCGGCGCGTCGGTGACGTATCAGCCGTGCCACGTCGTCGCGGAGTCGTTCCCCCGAACGAAATCGGACCTCAACGAGTACGACCTCGTGATTCTCAGCGACGTCGGCGCGGACACGCTCCAAATTACGGAACGGGTCGCCGACGGCGACACCGACGTCGACCGCTGTGCGCTACTCGCAGAGTGGGTCCGGGACGGCGGCGCGCTCGGCATGGTCGGCGGCTACATGAGTTTCGCGGGGAAAGGCGGCCAGGCCAGGTACGGAACAACGCGCATCGCGGACGTGTTGCCGGTCGAAATCACCACGGGCGACGACCGAGTGGAGACACCCGACGGCGCAACCCCCCAGAACGAGGGCGTGCCGGACGCCGACCTCCCCGCGAAGTGGCCCCACATCCTCGGCTACAACCGAACTACGGCAAAACCGGACGCCGAGGTCTGGGCGACGGTCCGGGATGACCCCTTCCTCACCATCGGCGACTACGGTGACGGCAGTACGTTCGCGTACGCCACCGACTGTGCGCCTCACTGGGCACCAGAGGGGCTGCTCTCGTGGAACCACCTCCCGACGCTCTGGAGCCGCATCCTCGACCGTGTAACGTAGCCGAATCGTTCCAACGAGACCGCGCGTCGGTCAGGGCAACTCCTCGAGGTAGGCGTCCCACACGGCCATCGGGTCCTCGCAAGCGATCTCCGAGATCGTCCGACAGCCGTCGTAGCCCCACATGAACACGCTGTCCGCGCCGAGGTCGAGCGCGGTTCGTGTCGCGGTGCGTACGTCGTCCGTGGCCGACTCGCCGGACAATCCAAAGCCCTGAATCCAGAGCTGGCTCCGCAGACCGTGGTCGTCAGCGACCGCGACCAGTTCCTCGCCGAAGCGCGCGACGTACTCGCCGGGGTCGGCGTCCTCGGCGAACGCCGCCCAGTAGGGATCGGTCGCTAGCACGTCGACGTGCTCGTTCTTCGCCAATTCTGCCCAGTCGCGCGGTCCGTGGTCGGCCGACTGGGTGGGCATGAGACAGACGGCGTTCGTCGCACCCTCGTTACGGGTTAGGGCCATCATCTCATCCAGGAAGTCGAGCATCGAGGTTTCGCGGAACCGCGAAACCTGTTCGGTTTCGGTCGCGGGCATCGGCTCGTCGTAGCGTTCGCGGTACCGCTCTTTGCAGTGGTCGCACCGACAGCACCAGACGTCGTCGGGGTAGCCGTCTTCGTACCAGTGGACGTTGTGCCAATGCGGTTCGTCCCAGAAGAGGACATCTGCGCCGAGTCCGGCGGCGTCTCGCGTCCACTCGCGCATGTATTCGCGGAACGTCGGAGCGTTGAAGCAGGCGGCCGGGACGCGATTGCCGGTGTTGAGTACCTGCCGGGAGTCTGGATTGTGGGCGACGAACCGGGAGTACTCCTCGCCGCCGAAGACGCCGCCGACCGCCCACGGGTTGACGTAGGTCGTCAATCCCCACTCGTCGCTTGCGGCCACGATGTCGGCCATCGACTCTCGGTAGAACGCTCGGTCCCGCTCGCTGAACGTGTGGAGGACGGCGTCAAGTCCGGCCTCGCGGAAGCGCTCTACGTCCGCCGTCGCGTGTTCGGGGTCCTGTACGCCGAAGTAGCTCGTGCCGGTTTCGATATCGGACATATCCGTGACGTGCTGCGATGGTCGTTCGGATGCAATGAACGTACCGATACCCACGATAGAGAGCGCTTCCAAGCACAAACGACTCCAGAAAGACGACGATGAGCGCGAGCGCTCGGGGGGTTTCATTCCCCCGACGGTCGACTGGCTGGCGCGATTCCCAACAGTAGGTCGGTCGAAATCGGTCTCCGAACGTAAGTTCGAACGAATTCCGACGAGCGAACGCCGAACCTATTTACGGTCCGGCGCGCGAGACGTTCGTATGTCATCTCAGACGATCTACGAGGAGTTGGGCATCCCGCACGTCGTCAACGCGACGGGGACGAAGACGCGCATCGGCGGGAGCCGAATACGGCCGGAGGCCGTCGAGGCAATGGGTCGGGCGTCAGAGGCGTTCGTGCGGCTTTCGGACCTGCAGGCCAGAGCAAGCGAGTTAATCGCGGACGTGACCGGCGCGGACGCTGGCTACGTCGCGTCCGGTGCGGCGAGCGCGCTCGCGCTCGGCGCGGCCGCCTGCATCGCGGGCGACGATCTCGGCGCGATGGCCCGTCTGCCTGACACCGAAGGCGTCCCCGACGAGATCGTCATGCCGCGGACGCACCGGACGGGCTATGACCACGCGCTCCGCGGGGCTGGCGCGCGCATCGTCGACGTGGGGACCGACGACAAGCACCTCGGCACCGGCTCGCGGAACGTCGAACCCTGGGAAATCGAAGACGCTATCGGCGAGGATACCGCCGCGGTCGCCTACGTCGAAAAGTCCTACACCGAACCGCCGCTGGACGTGGTGTGCGACATCGCTCACAATCACGGCGTCCCGGTCATCGTGGACGCCGCCGCCGAGCTCCCGCCGACGAGCAACTTCGAGGCGTTCGTCGACGCCGGTGCGGACCTCGTCGCGTTCAGCGGCGGGAAGGCCATTCGCGGCCCCCAGACCACGGGAATACTCGCCGGACGGGGCGGCCTCGTCGAGTCGGCTGCCGCTCAGCACCTCGACATGCACGCCGCCGAGCAGGTGTGGGAACCGCCGCGAGAACTGGTCGATCCTGGTCGGTTCGGTGGCGTCCCGCGGCAGGGAATCGGTCGCCCGATGAAGGTCGGCAAGGAGGAACTCGTCGGTCTGATCCGCGCGCTCGAACTGTTCGTCGAGGAGGACCACGACGCGCTGGTCGAGGAGTGGCTCGACCGCGCACAGCGAATCGCCGCCGACCTCGACGAAGTCGCGGGCTTCGACACGTCGCTCACGGCCGACGACAAGACCGCCGTCGCTCCCGAGGTGGTCGTCTCGGTTAACGCCAAGGTCGCCGGCGTGTCGGCGACCGACATAGTCGGCGATCTCCGCCGCGAGGAACCGCGCGTGTTCGTCGGCGCGGACGCGCTTCCGGCAGGGGAGTTCACGGTCAATCCGATGTGCCTCACCGACGAAGAAGCCGACTATGCCGTCGAACGTATCACCGCACAGGCCGAGGAGTAACAGCATCGGTTTCTTCTGACTTGATACGCTTCCAGTACAGCGGAGACGGTATGCCCGAAAAGACGAAGACGAAAGCGTCTCGATAGTAGAACGGAGTTACCGGCGACCCCGAACAGGGTCGCGCAGACAGCAGAGGGACTGCTGCACGAGACTTACGAAATCGGTTGTCCCGAGGAGAGTACGTACTCTCCTCGGACGCGGACGAGGACTGGGATAACTCTCTGCGACGCGGACTGAACTGGTACGCCGCGCTGGCGGACTCCAAGATTCCCGTCCCCGGAGCGGTGTCCAAGACCTCCGTTCGTTCGACAGAAG
Source organism: Halorussus vallis (assembly GCF_024138165.1). Classification (NCBI taxonomy): domain Archaea; kingdom Methanobacteriati; phylum Methanobacteriota; class Halobacteria; order Halobacteriales; family Haladaptataceae; genus Halorussus; species Halorussus vallis. The sequence continues at coordinate 219,565 of NZ_CP100002.1, forward strand.
CAAGTACACTATCGACCCGGTCGAAAAGACGTAGCGTCCTTGATTCCTGACGACACAGTACGATTAGCGCCGACGAATACGAAATCGTCGACGAGTACGGCACCCACGAGTCGTCGACGACGCCAACGTGATTCGGTGGCGCTACACCGTGTCGAACTCCACGACGCTCTTGATTACGTCGTCGCCGGTTTCAAACGCTCGCTCGACCTCGTCGGGGTCGTGGACGTCGGTAACGAGCGCGTCGGCGAACCAATCGGGGAACGCAGCAAGCGACGCTTTGGCGGTTTCGTACTGCGCGACGTTCGAGTTGACGCTGCCGAGCAACGCCTTGTTCTGCAACACCATCTCTCGATGGACGCGGCCGCCGTTGATTTCGATACGCCCGTCCGATGGGATGCCGAGCAGCATGCCGACGCCATTCGGTGCGAGCGCCTCGACGGTTTCGAAGGCGTGTGGCGCGTAGCCGGTCGCTTCGTAGATGAAGTCCATCGGCTCGTTTGCGTCCGGCACCGTCGAGAGGGGCGTCTCGCGCGAATCGATATACGTTGCCCCGAGGCGTTCGATTATCTCGATTGTCGGGTCGGGGCGGTTTCGCCGCCCGAGACAGTAACAGCGCTCGAAGTCGTCACTTCCGGCCAGCATTGCAAGCGTCAACAGCCCCAGTGGGCCGTTGCCGAGGATGAGCGCCGACTCGGGGTCCCACTCGAACGCCGATCTGCTCGCGTAGGCGTGTTCGAGCGCCTTCTCGGAGTTCGAGATCGGTTCGATGAGGAACCCGGTCGTTGCGAAGTCGTCGGGGACGCCGACGAGGAACGCTTCGGGGGCGGTGAAGTACTCCGACATGTAGCCGTGCGCGCCGACGATTCCTCGCTCGACGTACGCGCCGTCGGGGGCCATGTCGGGTTCGCCCCGCTCGAAGTATTCGGCCGTCGGTTGCCCAACGGGCGGCCGCCGGACGGTCGGCACGACGAGGTCGCCTTCGTTGAAGTCGGTGTCGTTGGCGTCCTCAACGACTCCGACGGCCTCATGGCCGAGGATTTGATACGCCGAATCTGCGGGAAATCCGCCGTGGTTCCCGTCGACGACTTCGTGGTCGGTGCCGTCAATGCCGATTCGGAGCGTTCGAATTAGTGCTTCACCGGACCCGGGGGTCGGTTTCGGCACGTCGATGACACGTGGTTCGGACTCGTCGCGTCGGACCGCGATAGCTCTCATTGTTCTGTCACCTTGTACTCCTCACTCCTCGCTCCCACGTGCGGTCGCGATGACCTCTATCTCAACGCCAATATCGATGGGCAGGTCCTCTATCTGGACCGCGCTCCGGGCTGGATATGGCGGCGACATGTACTCAGCGTACACCTCGTTGATGGTGTCGTAGTCGTCCATATCCTGGACAAAGACGGTTGCTTTCACCACATCGTCAAGTGAGCAATCCGCCGCAGCGAGAACTGCGTCGATGTTTTCGAGCGTTCGTGCGGTCTGCTCTCCGATGTCCTCGCCGACGATCTCGCCCGATTCTGGGTCGACGGGTCCTTGCCCTGAGACGTAGATCCGGTCGCCGTCGCGGAGTGCTTGTGAAAACGGGCCGATGCTCGGCGGTGCGGCGTCGGTGCTAATTTTGTCCATCAGTCTCCTCCGAACGGGCGTCGCGGGCGGGAATGGCCATTTCGCCGTCATAATTACGGTGGCGAGACGATGAACTATCCGTTCGAACTGCTCCGCGCAGTATACGTACCGTCATCAACCGTGTCCTCATGCCGCTGAACTATAAAACCGCCCGACGTTAGCCGTAATTGACAGTATATGTAAATTACCTTCGGTGGACTTTTGTAGGTTACTGCATGGCCGTTCTCCTCCCGGCCGCGCTATTTGTCCATTCGTATGGATTTTGAACGACCGAATAGCGGAAACAATCGACAGAAAATGCCGAGACGTGATGAAGACGGCGGGCTTGGCGTTCAGTAGGCATAAAGCCATAGCTCAAGTGTAACGATACGTGTGGAGATATATAAACATCACTGATGGGGTGCTTTCGTCCTTGAACTCCGCGTAAACGTAGATTCCGTTTCTATCTCCTCAAGTACGCTGGTTCGAACGTTGCATTCGAACGCCGTGAGCACCTAGTCTAATCGTCGTCATGTACGTGGATTCTCGATTCAGATGGCAATCTAGGTGGTGCGACCCAGCACCGTCGTCCAGCGCGATTACCGAAGTCGAGGCCGGACAGAGCGTTCCTTCATCGACATCCATCTCGGCGACCGCAGTGTGTCCGTCTTCGTCGATGGGAAGCATCGAACCGGGTTCGCCGTGGTAATTCGCGACGAACACGAAACTACCGGTTAGCATCGACGCTACAGTGTCGGGGTTCTGCCCCACCGATCGCCCGACGGTAATTGCGGACTCAAGAATCGAGGGACTACGGCAGAAACCCCTATCGAAAACACTTACTAGTCCGGAAATCGGTTTTCTTCAAAGCTCTTCCAGACGAATACGTGGCCGGAGCCATCCCGCCACGAGCCTGTACAATTTTGTAGCCTCCCTCGAAAAGGGGACTCGATGACCGACCACGGCCACGAGGATATGCTCTGGCGCTCGGAGGCGGTTCGGCGCGTGCTGGACCTGCGGGCATCGGTCCGGGCCGACCGCTCCACCGAGTCGGTACCGCTCGACGCCACTGCCGGGCGAACGCTCGGCGAGGACGTCACCGCCGACGCCGACGCGCCCGAAACGAGCTGCGCGACGATGGACGGCTACGCATTCGACGCGACCGACGACTACCCGCTCGACGTCCACGATGAGGAGGTGTTCCCGGAGGACGACGGCGGGGCGCTGGAACCAGGCGAGGCCGTCGAAATCGCGACCGGCGCACCGCTCCCGCAGAACGCGAACGTCGTCCTCAAGCGCGAGGACGCGACCGTCGAGGACGGCCGACTCACTGGACCGGCCCTCGAACCGGGGACCTACGTCTATGAGCGGGGGAGCAACTACCGGGCCGGCGAGACGCTGTTCGAGGCGGGCGAGCGACTCGCTCCGCGAGACGCCGTCCTACTGGCCGACCTCGGCTACTCGGCGGTCGCCGTCTGCCGGCGTCTGTCGGCCGGCGTCCTCGCGACCGGCACCGAGATTCACACCGGCCGGACCGAGGACCTCGACTCGCCGATGCTCCAGGGCCTCGTCCGGTCGTGGGGGCACGAGGCCACCTACGAGGGCACCGTTCCGGACGACTACGACCGCGTGAAGGACCGAATCGAGGCGGTCGCCGAAGACCACGACATGGTCCTCACCACCGGCGGCACCAGCGTCGGACACAAGGACCACGTCGTCCGAGCGCTCGACGAACTCGGGGACGTCCTGTTCCACCGCGTGCGGGTGCGACCCGGCAAACCCATCGCGGTCGCCGAACTCCCCGACCAGGACGCCGTCGCGTTCGCCATCCCCGGCAAACCCGTCGGGGCGCACGCCGTCGCGACGCTGGTCGCGCGCCCGTTCTTCACTGGCGCTGGGACCGACCTCCCGGGCGTCGAGGCGACACTGTCGCGCGCGGTGACGCTCGGGCCGGACGGGTTCGAGTACGCTGTTCCGGTGTTGCTCGACGGGGGTGAGGCGACCCCGTACGGTCACGTCGACTCCCCGCTCCGGGTCTACGACGAACAGTTCGACCCGAGCGTGCTCTCGTCGAGTACGCGGGCGACCAGGGCCGACGGTATCGTCGTCACGACCGACGACCTCGCCGAGGGCGAGACGGTGACCGTGGTCCCGTACTCGGTGCTGGAGTGACGATGTCGACGCTTCCGCGCCGCGCCATCGCCGTGCTCGGAACCGGACTGTTCGGAATCGGTCTCTCTGTTGGCGGATACGGCGCTTACGTCTCGCTGCTCATCGACCGGGGCGTCTCGCCCGACGTCGCCGGACTCGGGATGTCGCTGTTCCTGCTCGGGCAGTTGGTCGTCGTCCTCCCGGCCGACCGACTCTCGCGGGTCGTCCCGGTCGGACGCGTCGCGGCGGCGGGACTCCTCCTCGGCGGCGTCGGCGCGGCGCTCGGCGGCGTCACCTCGCTGCCCGCCGTCCTGGCCTCGCGGAGTCTGCTCGGACTCGGACAGGGGACCGCGTTCGTCGCCAGCATGAAGCACGTCGGTCGGACCACGACGGGCGGCGACACCGCGACCGCGCAGGGGTTGCTCGGCGCGCTGTTCACGCTCGGGTTCGCCGCGGGGCTGGCGGCCACGCCGGTCGTCCTCGACCCGTTCGGGCCGACGCTCCCCGCGGTCGTCGCCGCCGCCGCGGTCGCGGTCGGCGGCGCGAGCGCGTTCCGACTGGGTTCGGTCGAGACGCGGCCGCCGCCCTCGCTCGGAACCTACCTCGACCCGTTCGTCTCGCCGACCGGCCTCGCGCTCGGACTGGGGAACATGGCCACGTTCGGGTTCCTGATGGTCGCCGCGACGTGGTACGCCGACGTGCTCGAACGCGCGCCCGCCTTCCCCGCGACGGCGGTTCTCGTCGGCTTCGCCCTCGCGACGGTCGTCGGGCGCGGGGTCGGCGGGTGGCTCTCGCGGCGCGTCGGCGAGCGAGCGACGGTCGAGTTCTCGCTGCTCGGACTCGCCGGACTCCTGGGCGCCATCGCCGCGGCGGTGGTCGCCGACGCCCCGCTCCTGCTGGCCGTCGCGCTCGTCGGCACCGGACTGGGGTTCGGCGTGCCGTTCGGCCCGCTGTTCGGCCTCGCGTTCTCGGAACTGGCCGACGACGCCGGCGCGACGCTGGTCGGAATGCTGGTCGTCGGGAACCTCGGGGCGCTGGTCTACCCCTGGCTCGTGGGACGGTTGCTCGCGAGCACCGCATCCTACGCCGCCGGTTTCGGTGTCATGGCTGCCTCGGTCGCCGGCGTCTGGTTGCTCTGGCGCGCGACCGTCGGGGGCCGGACGTCGGTCGCCGCGGCGACCGACGTCCGGTGAGTACCCGGAATCTCGGGTGACGGTTCGAGAATCTCTCGGCGAGTCGCCGGCCACCCGGCGAATCGCAGGGCGACGGGCGCAAAGCAAAGTTTTCCCTCCGCCTTACGGTGTATGCGCACGGATGTCAATGGGAGATCGGATACTAGACGGTGTGACGGTCGTGGACCTCACGACCTTCGTGACCGGCGGATTCTGCTCGCTCATGCTCGCCAACCAGGGCGCGGACGTGATCAAGGTGGAGCGTCCGGGTGCGGGCGACGACAATCGCCACTCCGGCCCGCCGTTCATCGACGGCGAATCGCCGTACTTCTGGACGGTCAACTACGGCAAGAAGAGCGTCGAACTGAACCTCAAGTCGGAGGCCGGCAAGGAGGCGCTGTACGACCTCGCGGGCGAGGCCGACGTCTTCCTCCAGAACTACCGACCGGGCACCGCCGAGAAGTTGGGCGTCGACTACGACCGCATCGCCGAGGAGAACCCCGAGATAATCTACTGCGCCATCTCGGCCTTCGGCCAGACGGGTCCCTGGAGCAAGCGCCCCGGCTACGACTTGTTGGTCCAGGGTATGAGCGGCATCATGAGCGTCACCGGCGAAGCCGACGGTCGCCCGGTGAAGGTCGGCCTGCCCCAGACCGACCTCATCACCGCGATGTGGGCGGCGTTCGGCGTGGTCAACGGCCTCTACAAGCGCGAGCGGACCGGCGAGGGCGAGTACATCGACCTCGGGATGCTCGACGCGACCCTGCCGTGGCTGACCAAGCAGGCCGGCAAGGTGTTCGCCGGCGAGTCGCCCTCCCGGATGGGGACGAAAGACCCCGTGCTCGCGCCCTACCAGACCTACGAGACCGAAAACGGCCACATCAACGTCGCCTGCCTGAACCAGAAGCTCTGGGGCGCGTTCTGCGCCGCCATCGACCGCCCGGACCTCCCCGAGGACGACCGGTTCGAAACCAACGCCGACCGGGTCGAGCACATGGACGAACTCGAAGCCGAAATCGAGTCGACGCTGGCCGACCGCACGACCGACGAGTGGATGGAGATTCTGGTCGAGGAGGCGGGCATCCCCGCGGGTCCCGTCCAGAGCGTCGAGGAGGCGCTGTACAACGAACAGACCGAGGCGCGCGGCGTGGTGACCGAGATTTCCGACGGCGACCGCGAGATTCCGGTCGTCGAACACCCACTCAACTACGCGCACGCCGACAGCGGGTTCGCCGCCCCGCCGCCGAAACTCGGCGAGCACAACCGCGAGGTCTTCCGCGAACTCGGCTACGGCGAGGACGAACTCGACGACATGGAGGCCGCCGGCGCCTTCGGAGAGCGGTGACCCACGAAAATCCCTAAATATCCCCTCCCGTTAGCACTACCCATGAGTAACTCTCCCGACTCCGACCCCTGGAGCGCGACCGCCGGCGCGGTCCGCGACGCCCTCCGGCGCCACCTGGCGGACGACCGCCCGACCGCGCTCGCGACCGTCGTTGACGTCGAGGGGTCGGCGTACCGCCGCCCGGGGGCGAAGATGGCGATTCCGGTCGACGGCGAGAGCCTCGGTGCCGTCACCGCCGGTTGTCTCGAAGGTCCCGTCGCCGATATCGGCCGAGAGGTCGTCGAGTCGGACGCGCCGACCGTCGAGACGTTCGACCTCACCGACGACGGCGACGACGCCTGGGGACTTGGTCTGGGGTGCAACGGCGTCATCGACGTCCTGGTCGAACCACTCGACGGGAGCCTCCGCGCGCCCCTCGACCACCTGGACGACGTCCGCCCGGTCGCGGTGCTCACGGCCGTCTGCGAGACGGAGTCGGTGCCCGTCGGCGCCCGCGCGACGCTCACGGTCGACGACGAGGAAGACGAGAACGACGCGGCGGGCGGCGACCGCGCATGGTCGCCGCCCGCCGGGACCGGAGCGGCCGACGCCCGTCCGGCGCTCCCGGCCGACGTCGTCGCGTCGCTCCGCGAGCGAGCGCTTGAGTTCGCCGCGGCGGGCAAGTCGCAGACGGTGCGCGTCGAAACCGAGGACGGCGACCTCTCGGTGTTCGTCGACGGCCTCGAACCGGTCGCCGAACTACTGCTGTTCGGCAACCAGAACGACGTCCACCCCGTGGCGCGCCTGGGACGCGAGGCGGGGTTCCGCGTCACCGTCGCGTCGGCCCGCGGCGGGCGGGCCGACGCCGACGCGTTCCCCCACGCCGACCGCGTCGTTGCGACCCACCCGACCGACATCGACGAGGTCCTCGAGGACCCCGAGCGCACCTACGCCGTCCTGATGTCGCACAACTTCCTCGACGACCGCCTCGCGCTCCAGACCCTCCTCGAAACTGACGTGCCGTACGTCGGATTGATGGGTCCGAGAAAGCGCTTCGAGCAACTCCGCGACGACCTGAACGACGACGGCGTCGCGCTCTCGGAGGCCGACCTCGCCCGCATCGCGACGCCCGTCGGCCTCGACCTCGGCGGGGGCGAACCCGGCCAGATCGCGCTGAGCGTCGTCGCCGAGGCGGTGGCCGTCTCGAACGGCCGCGACGGCGGTCGACTCGCCGACCGAAAGGGGCCGATACACCCGCGCGACGAGTCGGCGTAGCGGTCGCTCGCGGGGTCGGACGCGCGGGCGTCCGCGGGGCGAGTCGGCCGTCGCGTCGGCTTCGGTTCGGTCGGTTTTCCGGCTCCGCCGTCGGAACGTTTATGACGTTTTCGCCTCTTTTGGATGATGTGATTAATCCCCATGAGCACCGATGACACATCGGTCCCCGCCGACCGTCCGACGGAGGAGATCACGGTCACCGTCAACGGCGAAACGGTCACCACGGAGGTCGAACCCCGCCACAAGCTCTCTGATTTCCTGCGCGAGCACCTGGGCCTTCGCGGGGTCCGGGTCGGCTGCGAACACGGCGTCTGCGGCGCGTGCACCGTACTGATGGACGGCGACGCGGTCAAGTCGTGTCTCAGCTACGCGGTGCAGGCCGACGGCGCAGAACTCGAAACCGTCGAGGGGTTGGCCGACGACGGTTCGCTCCACCCCATCCAGCAGTCGTTCCACGAGGAGCACGCCCTCCAGTGTGGCTTCTGCACCAGCGGGTTCGTGATGGCGACCAAGGAACTCCTCAACGAGAACCCCGACCCCGACGACGAGGAGATTCGCGAGGGGCTCGCCGACAACATCTGCCGGTGTACCGGCTACCAGAACATCTACGAGGCGGTGAACCGCGCCGCCGACCGAATGGAGGACGAGTAGATGTCGGGCACGCAGTCGCCGCCCGAGGCCGACGTCGAGGAGCGCGCCGGCGAAGCCGAGTTCACCGGCCGTGGACTCGAACGGGTCGAGGACCACCGCATCCTGACCGGGCGAGCGGAGTACGTCCACGACGTCGCCCCGGAGAACTGCCTCCACATGGCGCTCGTCCGGAGCATGCACGCCCACGCCGACATCGTCGACATCGACGTCTCCGCCGCGCTGGAAGTTCCGGGCTGTGAGGCGGTGCTGACCGCCGAGGACATAAAGGAGCGGTACAACCCGATGCCCTGCGGCCTCAACGGCTTCGAGGAGTGGTCGCTGGCCGACGGGAAGGTCCGGTACGTCGGCGAACCGGTCGCGGCCGTGGTCGCGACCGACCGGTACGTCGCGGAGGACGCGGTTGACGCCGTCGTCGTCGACTACGAAACGCGCGACTGCGTCGTCGACCCCCGGGGGGCGCTGGAGGACGACGTCGTCGTCCACGAGGAGTTCGGTTCGAACGTCGCCGACCGCGAGGAACTCGTCTTCGGCGACGTCGAGGGCGCGTTCGAGGACGCCGACCGCGTCGTCGAGTCCTCGTACTCGTGGGGCCGCATCTCGGGCGTCCCGCTCGAAACCGCGGGCGTCGTCGCGCAGTACGACGACGACGCCGACTCCTTCGACATTGACTGCAACATCCAATTGCACACGCTGGTCGACGACACCGTCTACGAGACGCTGGGCTACGGACCCGACGACGTCCACCTCAACGTGCCCGCCGACGTCGGCGGGAGTTTCGGCACCAAGATCGCCATCCACCGCTACTGCTGTCTCGCCGCGATGGCGAGCCAACAACTCGAACGACCGGTGAAGTTCGTCGAGGACCGCATCGAGAACCTCCAGGGCGGGGACATGCACTCCTCCGAGCGCGAGTACGAGGTGAAACTCGCGGTCGACGACGACGGGACGATCCGCGGCCTCGACGTCTGGTTCGTCGACGACTTCGGGGCGTGGCCGCGCTACCCCGTCAACCAGGTGCTCAAACCGCTGTCGGTGGTTTCGAACGCCTACGACATCCAGGACGTCCGCTACGAGTACGAGCTGGTGTTGACGAACAAGACCAGCCAGACCGCCTACCGCGGGTTCGGCGTCCCTTCCCACATCTACGCGCTGGAGATGATCGTCGAGGAGGCCGCCCGCGAACTCGGGATGGACCCCGACGAACTCCGGCGGCGCAACCTCATCGCGCCCGACCAGATGCCCTACGAACTCCCGACGAAGAACATCTACGACTCCGGCGACTTCCCCGAGGCGTTCGAGGAGATCCAGCGAATCGTCGACGAGCACGAGCGGTGCGAGGGCGGCCTGCTCGACCCCGAGGTCGTCGCGGCCAAGCGCGAGGAGGGCAAGTACCGCGGCGTCCGACCCACGGTCCACATCGAACCGGGCGTCAGCGGGTCGGACTGGACCGACCGCCAGCGCTCCGACCGGGCGGAACTCGACGACCGCGACCGCGACGACGTGGCCGAACTCCCCGAACACCTCCGGGCGGAGGTCCTGGCCGACGGGACGGTCAAGGCCTACATCGCGACCGACACCTCCGGGCAGGGCCACCAGACGCTCGTGAGCCAGTTGCTCGCCGACGAACTCGGCGTCCTGCCGAGCGACATCGAGGTCGGCTACCTCGACAGCGTCGAGGCCCCGACCGAGTACGGCACCGCCGCCTCCCGGATGGCGGTGATGCTCTCGGGCGCGACAGCGGGCCTCGGCCGCACGCTGGTCGAGAACCTCGAGGCGCTGGCCGCCCGCGAGTGGGACTGCGGCGTCGCGGAGGTGGCCTACCGCGATGGGCGAGTCGAACGCGTCGACACCGGCGAGTCGCTCTCGCTCGCCGACCTCGCCAACCGCGACGCCGACGGCGAGTTCGTCCGCGCGAGCTACGACTACGAGCACCCCGCCTCCCAGTTGGAGGAGTTCGACGAGGCGCTCTCGCGGAAGTTCCCGGTGTACCCGACCGCGGCGTTCGCCGCCAACGCGCCTATCGTGGAGGTCGACGCGAAGACCGGCGAGGTCGACATCCTGAAGTTCTACTCGCTGCGCGACTGCGGCACCCAACTCAACCCGACCATCGTCGAGGGCCAGGCCCACGGCGGCATCGCGCAGGGCGTCGGTGCGGCGCTCCAGGAGGAGTTCGGCTACGACGACGCGGGCCAGCCCCAGGCCATCACGCTGTTCGACTACAAACTCCCCTCCATCGAGAACGTCCCCGAAATCAAACTCGAACACACCGAGACGCCCTCGCCGTTCACCGAGACGGGCGCGAAGGGCACCGGCGAGGGTGGGATGATAGACGGTCCGGCGGCAATCGCGGCGTCGATCAACGCTGCGCTCGAACCGCTCGACGTCACCGTCGACCAGATTCCGTTCACGCCGAACCGGGTGCGCGAGCGCATCCGGAACTCGTCGGTCGAACGGTAGCGCGACGGCTCTTTTTGCTCCGGGGTTGCGAACTTCGTTTCCGAACGGACTCCGAGACCGTCGCACGAGACTGAGAGACGGTCGGACGGGGCACCCCGTCCGACCGTCTCGGCGAATCGTTTCGGCGAACCTTCTCGCCGGGGCGCGCTCGCGGAAGGAAGAAACGGCGGTGGCGTTATTCGAGGGACGCTTCGGCCTGCGGGGCCGCTTCGAGTTTCGACTCGGCGGGTTCGCCCTCGCGGGCCTTCTCCTCTAAATCCTCGAAGAAGTCGGTGACGAGTTTGTTCGAGACGCTCCCGAGCGCGCGCTGGCCCAGGCTGGCGATCATGCCCGATACCTCGGCCCGGGCGGCCCAGTCGACGCGCGTTCCGCCGGCGTCGAGTTCGACCAGCGCCATCTCGGCGACGAGGTCGAAGGCGTTGCGCGAGGCGTTGCCGTCGGCCTGCATCTCCAGCAGTTCGGGTTCGTCGGCCGCGGTGACCACGGCGTCGACGTCGAAGGTGGGCTTGACGCTTCCGACGCCCACCGCGATGGTCGCGGTGAGTTCGTGCGGTGATTGCATCTTGATGGTGTCACACCCCGGCGCGCATTCCGCGAGCACGTCCGGGTCGGTGAAGTACTTCCACAGTTCGTCTCTCGGCAGGTCGGATTCGAAATCGCCTTCAAATTCTAACATATGTATCGGTTTGAATCGTGTTTCGGTTACGTGTCGGTCGCGCGCCTGTAGGACGTTTCGAGCGAGCGCTTCGCGTACTCGCCGGCCACTTCGACCTTGAACTCCTCGTCGGCGTGCATCTCGGCCTCGGGGTCGGCCGCCTCGGTCGCGGCCGCGGCGGCCGCGTCGAGCGTCTCCTCGGTGAGCGGTTCGCCTTCGAGGGCCTCCTCGGCGTCGGGGACGCGCAGGGGTACGTCGGCGGCGTTCGCCAGCGCGACCCGCGCTTCCTCGATTACGGGGTCGTCGGCGTCGGGGTCGTCGACCCGGACGGCCGTGCCCGCGCTCACGGTGGGCCAGGTCTGTGCGGCGGGCTTGAGTTCGAGGAACGCCATCCCGGTCCGCTCCGGCGGGAAGGGTTCGGTCGGTATCGCGGCGCTCTCGATGATCTCGTCCTCACGGAGGTCGGTGAACATGTACGCGATGAAGTAATCGTCCACCGGGACCGTCCGAGAGTCGTCGGCCGAACGGAGCGTCAGCGTCGCGTCGAGCGCGAGGAGCGCCGCGGGGTAGTTGCCCGCCGGGTCGGCCTCGCCGATGCTCCCACCGAGCGTCCCGCGGTTGCGGACGCTCGGGCCGGCGATCTGTTCGGCGGCCTCAGGGAGCATCCGGACGCGCTCGGCGAGTTCCGCCGAGCGCTCGAGGGTCCGGTGGGTCGTCATCGCGCCGATCTCGATCTCGTCCTCCCCCACGTTGACGTAGTCGAGGTCCTCGACTCGGTTGAGGTCGATGATGTGGTCGGGCGTCGCCAGTCGGTTCGCCATCACGATGCCGAGCGACTGGTTGCCCGCCATCAGTTCGGCGTCGTGGTGTTCGGTGAGCAGCGACGCGACCTCCGAGACGGAGGTCGGTCGGTGATACTCGAACGGCGCGGGTTTCATGGCGTCGCCTCCATGCGCCGCCGGTTCGCCCCGCCGCGTAACGATTTCCAGTTCATCATGTGCCCTGAACGGAGGGAGTTATCGTTCCCCAAGGACAGTGTTACACTACCACACCAGTCCTTAATAAATGTTGGCCTACGATTCGGTCCCGGCGCTCGCGTCGCCCCCAAACCAACATTTAAGTCGCCCGCGACTGCCTACTGTAACGTAGAGGTACATTAGATGTTAGAAGGCTACGAGATGTACGATCTGACCCAGCCGTGGTCGCAGGACACGCCCGCATGGCCGACGTACGACAACCCGAAGGTGTGGTACGAAAAGAGCCTGGACACCGAGAAGGTCAACGGACAGAAGATAGAGTTCATGAACCACACCGGCACGCACTTGGACGGCGAGAAGCACTTCGTCGCCAACGGCCGGGACATCGAGTCGATGAGCCTCGACGAGTTGGTCGGCGACGCGGTCATCGCCGACATCTCCGACGAGGTCGGAGCGTACGACGTCTACACCAGCGAGATGATCGAGGACGCCGTCGACGTTCAGGAGGGCGACATCCTGTTCATCCACACCGGCTTCCAGAAGTACGCCTGGCACCGCGAGGAGGCCGACCCTCACGCGTTCTTCTGCAAACACCCCGGGCCGAACCAGGAGTTCGCCGACTGGGTCAAGGAGAAGAACCTGAACTACCTCATCCTCGACTGCGGGAGCGCCGACCACCCGATGAACACGGTGGTCCGGGACGTCCGCCCCGAACTCGCCGAGGAGGCGGCGGACCACCTCGGCGTCGACGACCTGGACGAGGTCTTCCCGCCGGAGGGCTACCAACTGATGCACACCGAACTGTTCCCGGAGGGCATCGTCCACGTCGAGAACGCTCAGGTGCCCGAGGAACTGCTGAACGAGCGTGTCCAGATCGGCACCTTCCCGTGGCGGTTCCGCGGGGGCGAGTCGTCGGTCTGCCGGTGCGTCGCGTTCAAAGAACAGTAGCGCGAGCGACCTTCGTTTTCGAAATCGAAACCGCGAGAGCCCAGGGACCGTCCGGTCCGTCTCACTCGCCGGTCGGCTCGACGACCTCCGGCTCTTCGGTTTCCGCGTCCGTCTCCGTCGGGACCGTACTCTCGCCAGGGAGCACCGCGTTCAGAACCAGGGCGGTGACCCCGCCCGTGATCAGCCCGGAGCCGACGAGGAGCCGGAGGTTCTCGGGGACCTGTCCGAGAATCTCCGGGCGGACCTCGACGCCGAGGCCCAGCACGATGGCGGTGGCGATGATGGTGAGGTTGCGCTGGGTCAGCGCGACTCGGCGGGCGACGATGCGGACGCCGACCGAGAAGATCATCCCGAACATCACGATGGCCGCGCCGCCCAGCACCGGGTTCGGCATCGCCGAGATGACGGCGGCCACCTTCGGGACGAAGCCGAGCACGACGAGCAGCACGCCGCAGATGCCCACGACGTAGCGGCTCGCGACGCCCGTGAAGCTGATGAGCCCGACGTTCTGGGAGAACGAGGTGTTCGGGAACGCGTTGAACACCGCCGCGACGCCGCTCATCACCCCGTCGGCGATGAGCCCGCCCTTGAGTTCCTCCGATTCGGGGTCTCGGCCCACCACCTCGGTCGTGCCCGAGATGTCGCCGATGGTCTCCATCGCGGTGATGACGTAGGCGAACGCGACCACGAGCACCGCGCTCGGGTGGAACTCGACGCCGTACTGGAGCGGAATCGGTACCGACACCCAGCCGGCGGTGCCGACGCGGGCGAAGTCGAGCATCCCCAGCGGAATCGCCACCAGGTAGCCGACGACGACGGCGACGAGGATGCTCGCCATCCGCAGGAACCCGTCGAAGAACTGGTTCAGTCCGAGCGCGACGACGAACACCAGCCCCGCGAGCCCGACGTTCTCTAAGTTCCCGTACGTCTCCGCGCCCGGCCCGCCGGCGGCGTAGTCCATCGCCACCGGTATCAGCGTGAGTCCGACGAGCATCACCACGACGCCGGTCACCAGCGGCGGGAACAGGTCGCGGATATCGTCGATGAAGTGGCCGAGCAGTATCTCGACCGGCGCGGCCAGAATCGCCGCGCCGAAGATGGCCGCGAGGCCGAACTGGTTGCCGATGTCGATCAGCGGCGCGACGAAGATGGCGCTGGTCCCCATGACGATTGGGAGGCGCGCCCCGACCGGCCCGATCGGGTACGCCTGGACGACGGTGGCGACCCCGGCGACCAGCAGCGCCATCTGCAGGATGAACATCGTATCGCCGGTGCCGAGGCCGATCGCTCGGGCGATGACCAGCGGGAGCGCGGTGGTCGACAGGAACATCGCCAGCAGGTGCTGGAACCCCAACGGAACCGCCTCGCCAGCCGGCGGCTTGTCTTCGATGTCGTACTCGACGATGTCCTCGCCGGACTCCTCGCCCGGCGGCTGAGGCGGTACCTCGACGTCGTCCGTATGGCCATGTTCACTCATACCACAGTCGACAATCTGACTAATAATACTTAAATATTGTTTCAGTATCACCGATGGACGCTCGCCGACGCCGCGTCGTCGTCTCGCTTACGTCGTCTCTCGCATCTTTTCTCGCTTGCCTCGTCCCGCTCGTTCCTCCTCGCCGTCGTCGGCGAAGCGCCGCGGTCGGCCGAGAGGTTAGCGGTGGAACTCGACTGTCACCCCGTCCTCGAGGGCGCCGAGCGCGTCTGAGTCCCCACTTCCTCGCTGGTTCGCCAACGCTTATGTGACCCTTTCTCGCACGTGTCCCCATGAGCGAGATGTCTGCGGTCGTCCTCGACTCCTGGGGCGGCGAACTCGCGGTCGCGGAAGTCCAGACTCCCGAACCCTCCGCCGGCGAGGTGCGCGTCGACGTGCGCGCCTGCGGCGTCACTCGAACCATCGAGAACGCCGTCCGGGGCGGACTCTCCGACGACCCGGCGCTAACGCCCCGCATCCCCGGCCACGAGTTCGCGGGCGTGGTCGACGCCGTCGGCGACGGCGTGACCGACGTGTCGGTCGGCGACCGCGTGCTGGCGTACTTCTACCTGACCTGCGGGCGATGCGACGCCTGCCGGGCGGGCCGGACCAACCGGTGCCACGACTTCGGCGGCTGGTTCGGCGTCCACCGTGACGGCGCGTACGCCGAGCAGACCGTGATACCCGCGGCCAACGTCCTCCCGCTGCCCGACGACGCGACGTTCGCGGAGGGCGCCGTC
Organism: Halorussus vallis; assembly: GCF_024138165.1. Classification (NCBI taxonomy): domain Archaea; kingdom Methanobacteriati; phylum Methanobacteriota; class Halobacteria; order Halobacteriales; family Haladaptataceae; genus Halorussus; species Halorussus vallis. The sequence continues at coordinate 234,994 of NZ_CP100002.1, forward strand.
GCCGCCGACGGACTGGCGACGCCGCTCCACGTCTGCGAGCGCGCGGACGTCAGTGACGACGACACCGTCCTCGTCGTCGGGGCGGCGGGCCGCGTCGGGATACATCTGTGCCAGCTGGCCGCGCTGCGGGCGCGACGGTGCTCGCCGCCGACGTGGCCGACGACCGCCTCGCCCACGTCGATTCGGTCACCGGCGACGCCGTGGTTCCGCTCGACGCGCGGAACCCGAACTTCGTCGACCGAGTCCGCGACGCGACGCCCTCCGGCGACGGACCGACGGTCGTCGTCGACACCGTGGGCGACCCCGAGACGCTCCGGGACGCCTGGGAGTGCATGGCGATGGGCGGGCGCCTCGTCTCGCTGACGACCCACCACGACCGGGGCCTCGACGTGCCGCTCCGGGAGTACGTCGAGAAGGAGGCCGCGCTACTCGGGTCGCGCTACGCGACGATGGACGAGGTGGTGCGGGCGGCCCGCCTGCTCGCCGACGGTCGCGTCGAGGGAGTCGTCGCCGAGACGGTGTCGCTCGACGAGGTTCCGTCCGTCCACGAGGCCATCCGCCACGGGAACTCCCACGGCATGGTCGTCCTCGAACCCTGACCGAGCTTCCCGGCCACTCGTTCCCACCGTCCCCTCCGAGCAGCACCGCTAGTCGAGTCGTTCGCCATTGAGGACGATGTCGCGGTCGAAGGACATCGGCTCGCGGAGTGCGGCGTGGGCGGGGCAGTGACGCTCGGCGAGGTCGACGAGTTCGCGCACCTCGTCGGGGTGGGCGGGGCTCTCGATGCGCGTGGTGTACCGAATCTCGTCGTCGACGAACCCCGGACTCGCCCCGTCGACGCCGAGTACGCCCCGCGGGTCGACGTCGCCGGAGACGTCGATGGAGAGGTCGTCGATCTCGATGCCGGTCGCCAGGGCGTTCTTCGCGTAGATGACCTGCTGGCAGAACGCGAAGCCCGCGAGGAAGTACTCCAGCGGCCGGGGACCGCGGTTCTCGCCGCCTGCCATCGTCGCGGGTTCGTCGCTCTCGAAGTCGAACGCGCGGGCCTCCGCGCGCCCGTGGAAGTTCTCTTGGAGGGTCGCGGTCACTTCGTTCTCCCCGACGGGGACGCGGTTCGCGTCCCGAAGCGTCTCGATCTCGTCCCAGACGGCGTCCTGTAAACTCCAGTCGACGACCATGCCAGGTGGTGGCACCCTCGGTGCAATAGAGGTGGCGCTCGGGGAGAGGGTTGCCTACTCCCGCGGCCGGAGGGGGAGTTCGATGTGGGTCGGGTGGGCCGCCTCGTGGTAGACGGTGTTGGTCGCGACCTCGTACTCGCGGTCACCGTAGAGCGGGCCGCCGGTGTTGTGGTTGACGTCGAAGCGCGGGAAGTTCGACGACGAGACGTCTAGTCGGATGCGGTGGCCGGGCTTGAACACGTTCGCGGTGGGGTAGGGCTCCATCTCGAACTCGTAGACCTCTCCGGGTTCGACGAAGTCGGCCGTTTCGCGGTAACCCCGGTAGCGCGCCCGGCAGATGGAGTCGCAGAGGTTGAGCGCGAAGCCGTCCTCGAAGTCGGCGCTCGGCGGGTACTCGTCGATGAGTTTCGCGGTGAAGTCGGTGTCCTTCGCGTCGGTCGACCCGAAGACGCTGACGCGAATCGGCCCGGCTATCTCGACCGCCTCCTTCAGCGGCGGGGTGCGGAACACCAGCACGTCGTCGCGTTCTTCGAGCGGGCGGTAGGGCGCCTCCGCGAAGTAGGTGTCCTCGCGCGTGCGCTGGTCGTAGCCGCCCCTGCCCGTCATGTCGAGCAGTTTGCGCTCGCCGAGCGGGTACTCCAGAATCGGCTCCTCGCGGGGTTCGTAGGTGATGTACGACGAGCAGTTGCCCCCGAGGGTGGGGACCGGGTCCTTCGGGTCGAACTCGTAGGTGGTCGACGAGTCGTCCGCGTCGGGTTTCTCGGTCGAGAGCGTCCCGTCGCCGTGGGCGTAGAACGTCGTGAACTCCGTTCCCGGCAGGGGCCAGTCGTCGCCTTCGGCCCACTCGCCGCCGTGGAAGAGGCGGCCGCCGCGACTCCGGCCGCCGGCTTCTCGACCCTCGCCGCCGGTGCCCATCCGGAAGTACTGGACCGTCGGCTGGTCGCTCCAGGTGTCCTCGCCCTTGAGGTAGTGGTCGAAGAAGCGCAGGCGCGTCTCCTGGTAGTCTCGCAGGGCCTGCTCGCCGAACTCGAGTTCGCCGGAGTAGGACTTGTTCCACGAGGGGAGCGGGTAGGTGTTCCAGCCGTGGGTCCACGGCCCCATCAGCAGGAAGTGGTCGCTCTCCTTCCGGTCGGCCAGCGCCTCGAAGTTGTCGCAGGTGGCCTTGGTGTACGAGTCGTACCACGCCCCGGCGTACACCGTGGGAACGTCGGCGCTCTCGTCGTAGTACCGCTCGAAGTTGACGCCCGGCGACTGCCAGAGGTCGTCGTCGGCCTCGCCGCGCTCCATGATGTCGAACGCCCACTCCTCGTAGTTCGGAATGTGACGCAGCGGCGACTGGCCGCGCTTGAGCGGGCCGTCGGCCAGCACTTCGCGCACGTCGACGTTGGCGAGTCGCTGCTGAATCTCGGGGTTGTCCAGCGCGCGCTTCGCGAACCCGCCGCCGAGGGTGAACGCCCAGGCGAGCCACCGCAGTTCGAACGCGCCGTTGTGCCGGAAGGTGGCCTTCCGGCCGTTGGCGGCGCCCTGGTTGACGAACATCGCTTCGAGGTGCGGCGGGTCCTGGGTCGCGAGCGCCGACTGGACCCACGCGCCGTAGGAGGTCCCGATGGTGCCGACCTGGCCGTCGCAGTACACCCGCTCCGCGAGCCATTCGACGGTGTCGTAGCCGTCCTCGGCCTCGTTGACGAAGATGTAGTAGTCGCCCTCGCTCTCGAAGCGCCCTCTACAGTCCTGGATGGCGACGACGTAGCCGCGCTCGGCGAACCACTCGCCGTGGCGCTCCATCCGGCCGCGCTTGTTGTACGGCGTCCGGTCCAACAGCGCTGGCTTGGGGTCGTCGACCGGTTCTCCGGTGTCGGGGTCGGCGGGACGATAGACGTCGGTCGCGAGTTTCGTCCCGTCCCGCATCTCCACCATCACGTTCAGTTCGGCGTGGACGCCGTACCGCGGGTCGGAAGCCATACTCTTACCTTCCGGACGAGCGCCAAATATTTTTCTCCGGACGCTGCCCGACCCCACCTCCCGTGCGGGGTGGCAACACGGACCGGCAAATTTAATGTGATTATTCTCAATGGTTGGGTGTGTGCGTGCCAACTACGCGGTACTGCGGACGCGAAGGTGAACGATGACTGACGACAACACCGACGATTTCGAGGAAGTGGAAGAGACGATCAGCCCGGAAGGCCCGGCGAGCGGCGTCGAACGGTCGGACTTCGTCGAGTACGGCATCGACGACCAGCCGCCACTCGGCGAGTCCATCCTGCTGGGGTTCCAGCACTATCTGACGATGATCGGCGCGACGGTCGCCATCCCGCTCGCGCTCGCGGCGGCGCTCGGAATGTTCGAGGCCGCGCCCCAGCAGGTCGGGCGGCTCATCGGGACGTTCTTCGTCGTCTCGGGCATCACGACGCTGGCTCAGACGACCATCGGGAACCGCTACCCCATCGTGCAGGGCGGCACCTTCTCGATGTTGGCGCCCGCGCTCGCCATCATCGGCGTGCTCTCCACCCAGTCGGGGGTCGGCTGGCAGTTCATGCTGCGCGAACTGATGGGTGCGGTCATCGTGGCCGGCATAGTGGAGGTGCTCATCGGCTACTTCGGCGGGATGGGCGCGCTCAAACGGTACGTGAGTCCCATCGTCATCGCGCCGACCATCGCGCTCATCGGCCTGGCGCTGTTCAGCGCACCCCAGATCGCGAACCCGAACCTCTCGGCCCCGGGGACCGGCCAGAACTGGTGGCTGGTCGGGCTGACGCTCGTGCTCATCGTCGGGTTCTCCCAGTACCTCGACACCTACCACCGGACGTTCCGGCTCTACCCGGTGTTGCTCGGCATCAGCACCGCGTGGATCGTCGCGGCCGTCCTGTCGGTCGCCGGCGTCTACACCCAGGGTTCGGTCAGCTACGTCGACCTCTCGTCGGTCGCCAGCGCGTCGCTCATCCAGCCCATCTACCCCTTCCAGTGGGGGCTGCCCCGGTTCACGCCCGCGTTCGTCATCGGGATGGTGGCGGGGATGTTGGCGTCGGCCATCGAGAGCTTCGGCGACTACCACGCCGTCGCGCGGATGGCCGGTCGGGGCGCGCCGAGCAAGAAGCGCATCGACCACGGCATCGGCATGGAGGGCGTGGGGAACGTGCTCGCCGGCGTGATGGGCACGGGTAACGGCTCGACGTCCTACACCGAGAACGTCGGCGCTATCGGCATCACCGGCGTCGCCAGCCGCTACGTCGTCCAGATTGGCGCGATAGTGATGCTGGTCGCGGGGTACATCGGCTACGTCGGCCAACTGTTCGCGACCATCCCCGACCCCATCATCGGCGGACTCTACATCGCGATGTTCGGCCAAATCGCGGCGGTCGGCCTCTCACAACTACAGTT